>JAKAYZ010000355.1 GCA_021816165.1 Planctomycetota bacterium
GCTGGCCGCTTCCGGTATCAATGTTTACGAAATTCGCCCCGGCATCATCCAAACCGATATGACCGCCGGAGTGAAGGAAAAGTATGACCGACTCATTGCCGACGGCCTCACCCCCATTGCCCGCTGGGGTCAACCCGGAGATGTCGCCGGGGCCGTGATTGCCATTGCCCGGGGCCTGCTGCCATTTTCGACCGGAGAAGTCATCAACGTTGATGGCGGCTTTCACCTGCGGCAACTTTAGCTATGGCCCCCCGCTGCAGCGCGGTTACATCAGAATGTTCAATAAAATGCCTGCGGTAACCACGGCGCTAAGAACATCAGGGCAATTGGTAACGTATTACTTGGGGACTGCGCAAAAATAAATCCATATTTTTTTGCGCAAGAGTTCTGGCCGCTGGCGCGGCGTGATGGGCCCGCATACACCGGCAGGAAGTCTGTAAGGAGCGAACAACCAAGCCAGCGGCGAAAGAACCAGCCGGAAAGTGTGCAGTTATTTTTGTCCGGCCCCCAGTGGCGGCAATGACACAATTATCTATCTGTGATCTGGTGCCGCAGGAAGGATTAGTTTATGTCTGATCAAAAAAAACAAAAGTCGCGCCGTGGAGGAATTGTCCTTGCTGCCTTAGCCATGATGGCGATACTGACGGCAGTATTTGTCAGCATCAACGGCCAGCCCAGCCGCGGCCAGGTCACGGGTTCAAAAGCCCTCACTGGGGGCGGCCTGGTCACCATTCAGGGGCAGTTGCTCGGCGGTGCTCACTTCAATACCGCCAAGTGGAAGGGCAAAGTGATTATCGTGGATTTTTGGGGCACCTGGTGTCCGTGGTGCGTAAAGGAAGCGCCTTACCTGACCAAATTATACGCCAAATATCACCATCACGGCTTGGAGATTCTGGGAGTACCCCTTAATGACACCACGGCTGCCGTTCGCCGCTACCGCCGCGCAAATCCACAAGAAGCTTGGCCGCAACTCCAGGATATCCATCATCACAATGAAGACATCGCCCAACGCCTCGGCATCCAAGGCTTGCCGACGGAACTGGTGATCGATCGCCACGGAATATTGAAGCATACCCTGGTGGGTTATTCCCCGCGGCAGTTGACCGCCGACGTACAAAAACTGCTCGCACCTGCGAAGGCGGCGCACTGAGGGACCGGGCAAACATCAATTGCTATTTTTTGCGCAAGAGTTCTGGCCGCTGGCGAGGCGTGACGGTCGCGCGTACGCCGTCAGTGGGTCTCTGTAAGAAGCGGGCAACCAGGCCGGCAGCCAAAAGGGCCAGGCGGAATGTGTGCAGTTATTTTTGCCCGGCCTCTGACATTAATAACCAGCGTGGTCTGCCGAGCCGACATTTCTTCGGCCAATCGCCGCTCACAGGCTCGGACCGTGCTGGGCCAGATAATTCGCCACCCCGACGGCATTGGCTTTCATGCCCGGCTTGCCTTTTTCCCACCCGGCTGGGCATACCTCGCCGTGCTTTTCAAAAAATTGCAGCGCATCCACCATACGTATGGTTTCATCGACATTGCGCCCCAGCGGCAGATCGTTGATCACAAAATGACGAATCTTGAATTCGCGGTCAATGAGAAAGGTGCCGCGAAGGGCCACCGCATCATCGTGGAGCACGCCGTAGGATCGGCCAATGTTTTTATTCAAATCCGCCACCATCGGGTAATGCAAGTCGCCGATGCCTCCTTTGTTCACAGGCGTATTTTTCCACGCCAGATGGGTGAACTGAGAGTCCACGCTCACGGCCACAACGCGTGTATCGCGTTTGGCAAATTCGGCATGCCGATGATCAAACGCCAGAATTTCCGATGGACAAACAAAGGTAAAGTCCAACGGATAGAAAAAAACAATGCCGTAATGGCCTTCCAGATAACTCCGCAGATGAAACTTCTCGTCGATGGTGTTGTCCGGCAATACGGCGGGAACGGTAAAATCCGGGGCGGGGTGACCAATCAGAGCTTGCATAAATTATAATCCTTATCAAAAATCCTTCCGCGGAGCCGCAACCGGGATCCGCGATTGGGAAATCCTATGGCGCACGGCCAGAGAGTCAAGCGAAAGCCGCCCCGCAGCGCCCGCCAGGGGCGGCCATCTTGGCCACCGGTAGTCTTGCCTGACCGATCAGCCCGCCCATTGCCTGGCCCGGCGCACTATGCTTCCGCAACGCCAAAGGATCGAAGCCATTCCTGCCCGACCGCGGGTCTGTGGCGGAGCATTCCTGGCCACGAAAGAATCAGTGCATGGTGAGAGCGACTATACCGCTGGCGCGGTGGCCACGGTCGCCGCGGATTTCGGCCGCAGCCCAAGGCTGATCAGCAAAGACAGCAGGACGCCCACCACACCCATGATCGGAATGCTTTTATATCCGAAGAAAAACACCAGTGCTCCGGCCGTGGGTGTGCCCAGTACCGTGCCAATGGCACTGGTGGAATTGTACAGCCCCTGGGCCGCACCTTGGCTGATGGGGCTAAGTTCAGAAGCCAATTCGGTGGTGGTGACGCTTATAATCGGCCATGCCATGACAATCACCCCGAAAGCTAAGAGGGCCAGCGTGGCACGAAGTGTCCCATGGTTCACCAGTACCAACCCCAGCAACCCAAGAAAGCCAATCAGGCGCAGCAGCAATCCACCGGAGAAAACTCGCACCGTGCCAAAGCTGCGCGCCAGCCGTCCGCCGAGTGTATAGAAAATTATCGCCACTCCGGCGGCCACTGCATACGCCAGCGAGGTCACGGCAGGATGCACGCCAAAACTGTGCTGCAGAAAAATCGGAAAGTATGCAAAGACACCGGCCACACCGAAAAACAGGCAGAAAACGGCCAGCATCAATCTTCCAAAGCGGGTGGGCAGCAGTTTGCGCATATTTTTAAGGCCCTCTGCATTCAAGGGGTGAAAGAACCGCAACATGCCACCACCCAGAAGTTCCACCCGCGAAAATCGGGCCAAGGCGGAAAAATCCAAATGCAACCGGGCCGGGTTTAGCGGGGTGGCCTGCGACTCAGACTTTTTGGGCAGGCCAAAACCGCCCAGCAGCATAGCCGGAATCATCAGGCCGGCACCAATCCACAGCCCCAGCGGAATGTTGGTGGCCGCGAACACGCCGGCCAGCACCAACCCCAGCACCTGGCCCACGCCATTGAAGGTTTGCAACCAGCCAATGCGAGCGGTCCATTCTTCCCTCGGCTCGAATTCGACAATAAACAGTGTGGCACAGGTGGAAACGGCCGTGCTGGCGATGCCGGCCATTAAGGCCAGGGGCAGCCACAATCGCAGATGATGAACCAGGGGAAACACCCCGATGGCGGCCATGAGAAACAGGAAGCCGGCAAAGAAAATAGGGCGGTACAACCTTTTCGATTCGGCCAGAGATCCCATCACCGGTGAAGCCAGAGAGCCTAAATTAAATGCCCCCATCACATAACCAACCGTGGAAAGATTTTTGGAAATCGCCACCATCATCAGCGGAATTAAAACCGGAATAAGACCGGAGGAAATTACCCCCAAGAGCAGGTACGCCCCATACCACGGAGCTATCCAACGCCGCGGCGCGGCAAGAGTTTTCCAGACGATATTCTCAACCGAACTCATAGCTGTATCCCATGGTCAAGCGGCACAACTTCCGGCACACTCCCGCGCCCGCGGCCTGACCGCACCGCGGCAGCGCACATTCCGCGTTTATCCATTAACAGATTCTGCGGGGCATGGCAAGTTGCCAGCGCCAATGGCCAACGGCCTGCAATTGAGCCTTGGCCACCACATCCGTTAGCACGGCGGAGCCGCGGTTTTCACCACACGGCGCTGCGGCTAAGATAGTCTTTCATGGAACAGGGCTTTCACATTCTAGTTACCGCCGGCCCAACGCGCACCCCCATAGATGAGGTCCGCTA
>JAKAYZ010000356.1 GCA_021816165.1 Planctomycetota bacterium
TGTTTAAACTGATGAATGCATTCCGCACCGTAACCAAGGTATCTTTTCCCGGTTGGCCAAGCCGGGCGGTTTTGCTGGTTACCTGCCTGGGACTCGGTGCGGCAAGTGCCGCCGCTGGTCCGGTTAACGTGCTGACGAACCATAATGATGCGCATAATGACGGCGAAAATCTTCATGAAACAGTGCTGAATCCACGCAATGTCCGGCCGGGAAGCTTCGGCAAGTTGTTTGTCACCCGTCTTAACGGCATTGATTATGGCCAGCCCTTATTGGTTTCCCGTGTCGATATTACAACCGGGCCGCACCGCGGCGTGCAGAATATCGTGATTGCCGGGACTGCACGCGATACGATTTACGCGATCAATGCCGATAATGGAGCGGTATTGTGGAAAACCAATCTGCTCGAGAAGTTTCACAGCCCGAAAGACACCGTGACTGCCCGCGAAATCAATCCGAACTGGGCGGCCAGATATCAGCCGCTGGAGGACACCCCGGTAATTGATACGTCCACCGGCGCGCTATATGTTGAATGCGAAGAAACAGAACAAGGCCCGGGCACGGACGGTCAATTGCATTGGATACATCTGCTTAGCTCGCTGAATCTCCGTAACGGCACGCACTACGCCCATGACATAAAAATCTCCGAGAGCGGTCCCCGGGGAAACTACATCAGCGGCCCATCCATCCGCAAAAAAAATGGTAAGCCTGACCGGTTTTACGGCTACGATATTACCTTTCGCTATCTGGCAATTGATCCGGTGAATCATGTGCTGTACATGGCCTGTGCCGATCCGGGAGACATCGGACCTTACAACGGCTGGATACTCGGCTACAGCACGGTAAAAAATGCGAAGGATGATCTGACGGTCAAAGCGGTCTGGAGTGCGACTCCGAACGGCTGGGCGGGCGGAATTTGGGGCGGCCCCATTGCCATGGACAAAAAAGGCAATCTATTCGTGGAAACCGGAAACGGTACATTTGATACCAGGCTGGTCAAGGTGCCGTACGGCGGAAGGTTGTCAACGGATTCCCCGGGCATGCGTGTTCCGGCCTTGGGCGATTACGGCGATGCCGCTTTGAAATTAACGCCGGATTCCGATACGTATCAGCATGCGGACAACCCCAATGGTTTTGGTCTGCACGTAAGTGATTACTTTGTTCCCAAGGATGAGGCGTTTCTCTTGCATCACGACCTGGATATCGGGTCTTCAAGCCCGGTTCTGTTGCCTGCCTCCGTAGGTGATTCACAACATCGTCGCCTGTTGGTTATCAATGATAAACAGGGAATTATATATTTATTGGATAGGGACAAAATGGGCTGGTACCACGGCGATGCCGCCGGCGATGGAAAGTCCGGCTTTGATGACGTGGTGCAGGAATTGCCGCATGCCACAGGCCCGGGATTCAGTACCGGCGCGTTTTACGCCGGCGCCCGCAGGCACAGCGGATTAATTTATTATGCGGAAGTGGGAGATGCGGCCAAGATATTCCTGATTTCCCATGCCCATCTTCGGCCTGTTCCAATTTCAATATCGCACGCTCGATATCCATATCCCGGCTCCACGCCGGAAATATCCGGGAATGGGAAACGCGACGGTATTGTCTGGCTGTTAAACCGTAACGGCAATTGCCTGATGGCTTACAAAGCCGACGATCTCCGGGACGTGCTTTTCAACAGCAATCAGGGCAAGGGACGTAACGGTCTTACCAACAGGATCATCGGCAGGCAGGAGGATATGAATTCCATAGCCACCGTGGCCAACGGCCGGGTATACGTCAGCACAAGTGATGCAATGAATGTTTACGGTCTTTTGCGGCGGTAATCGTTACCACATGTAATCCAAATGTAATCCAATGTTCGGATTCCGCCGACAGTGAACATCATGTTTCCTGTGTGCGGGGGCCGGCCGAAAAAAAACATAATCACATAATCAGTACGTGGTTTAAGAAGTTAGCCGTCAATTTTCACTGATGCGTATAGACGCAATCAAAGCGGCGTGCCGAATGATCGGAGAATTGTCGTCAAAACTGGGGGACTAGGATTCGAACCTGATGGCAATGGGCCAAAATTCCCAGAAAAACAACAAGTTTCTCCACCGGTGCCACCACGGGCGCCACCAAACTATCTGCCCGATCCCAATTTGGCGATGGTGGTAGACCGTTGGCCTTGCGAATTGAACTGCGATGAAACGGGTCTGCTGGCACAGCTATCCAGCCACCTTAACTACCTCGGGCGCAGTGAAAGCTGGGTTGAAGTGGAATTGATCGCCGATTCACAAGTCGATCTTAACAATTTCAACTCTGTCCCCCACGGGGAAGGAGATAAGCGCGACCAAAAGTACGAACAGATTTCGCTGATGGCCCCGATCCCGTTCGACAGCTACCGCATTTGGCAACAGGGGAAAGCGAACGAGGCAGTTGCAAACCTTGCATTGCCTCCCGGCAAGAAAAAGCCCGCGGCAAAACTGCTCAAGGATCGCGAACGGGCGCTGGAACCATACCCGCCCGACCTCATCGCCTGTTTAACTAAAGACACCTCATGGTGGAAAGGCCACGGCTGGAGCCAGCCGCCCGGATCGCAACGGGTTCTTTATTGGCGGCCGAGCCAGCCGATGCAGGTAACCGCAACGCGGCCCCCCCGGCATCGTGAACTTCAGCCCTTACAGATGATGCTTCTGGCGCTAACCACGCCCAGCGGAAACAAGTCGTCGCTGCCATCAATCACCCGGACCCTGCCGCAGGCCGAGCTGATACACAAAGCAATTATTTCCAGGCTCGGCAACGGCCGGAGGGTGGATTGCCCCGAGTTGACCGGCAAAGACGAAACTGGCCAGCCGTTGCGGCACGCCCACCAGCATGCCCATATCCTTCCGCTTGATCTCGACAACGACCGGCGTATTGATCATATACTCATCTTCGCGTCGATGGGCCAGAGCGGCCAGGCCCAACGTGCGGTGTCCAGCCTGCGACGAACCTGGACCAAGGGCGGCGATGGGGACCTTCAGTTGGCGATGGTCGGCAAAGGCGGTCCAGGCGACCTTGGCCGACTGGCCGATCCTTTCGGCACATTCCTTTCGCGCCTGCTCGCCCCGGCCAAAACTTGGGTCAGCCTGACGCCATTTGTACCCCCGCGGTTCCTCAAAAAGCCCGGACGCCGCAACGACCTCGCGGATCAAGTGCGCCGCGAAATCGCGTCGCGCGGCCTGCCGGGCGCGACCGTTGAGCTTCTGCCGCTTAGCGCCGCTCATGCCATGGGGCTCCGTGGTTTTGTCTGTCGCCGCCGACGGGGCAATCCTCCACCGCAGGATATGGGCCTGGCGCTACGAATCCAATTCAATGAGCCCGTTAGGGGGCCGATCTCGCTTGGTTATGCATCACATTTTGGAATGGGGCTATTCACTGCGGAAAGCCGGTAAGTAATCTGCTGTGATAACGGGCTTGCGGTGCGGGTGACCATGCAGGCGTACACCGACGCCAGCGCCTTGCCCACGGCCGATGCCTTGGAGCATCTGCCCCGTTTCAATGCGCCCCAGACAGAAATTCAACAAACAGTCGCCACCGGCACCGTCGACGCCCGCCCGACTGCCCCGAAAAGCGCCACCACGGGCGCCACCAAATGTCGTGCTTTTGACCGCACTTCGGCACGCGATGATGCACAAGCAATACCCGCCCACAACATCGAGCAAACCAGCATAAACAAAGGGAAATGCGCTCGCGTGCAGCCGCTTGCGCCAAAGGTCAGAAATGCCCGAAAAACTGGGGGACTAGGATTCGAACCTAGACAAACAGATTCAGAGTCTGCTGTGCTACCGTTACACCATCCCCCAAGGAATGGGCTGGGGAGAATTTTAATCAATTTCGGCTCGGTTCACAACCGCAGCCAA
>JAKAYZ010000357.1 GCA_021816165.1 Planctomycetota bacterium
GCTTACACGTGTAGGTGCGGCGGAGGCAAAAAAAGCGTTTGCGCAGGTGCCGATCATCAAGCCCGAACAATTGCTGGAAGCGGATGCAATTATTTTCGGCACGCCCACTCGTTTTGGCAATATGGCGGCGCAAATGAGGAATTTTCTGGACCAAACCGGACAAATTTGGGCCAATCGCGGCCTGGTGGGCAAGGTTGGCAGCGTGTTTTCCAGTACGGCTTCGCAACATGGCGGTCAGGAAACCACCATCACCAGTTTTCATACCACACTGTTTCACCATGGGATGATTGTGGTGGGAGTACCCTATACTTGTCAGGAACTGAAAAACATGTCGGAAATTACCGGCGGGACGCCATACGGAGCCACCACCATAACCGGTGGTGATGGCAAACGCCTGCCCAGTGCCAATGAACTGGCCATTGCCAGGTTTCAAGGCAAGCATGTGGCCGGTATTGCCGCCCGGCTGCTGGCGAAGTAGCCAACATCGGTTTGAAACATGCCGTGCCGGAAGACTGCTGCGGGTTGACCGTGCGAGGCCCGGACCCGCCGAACCAAAGTTCTACCCACTGGAGCACTTGGAGAGGTGTTGGTGCGTGTAAAAGCACAGGAACGTGGACGACGCACCTGGGTGGGCTTTGCAGCGTGGGGCGGATGAGCGTCAATCGGGCGTGCAAGGTTGCCGCCGGTGGTGGCATCGAGGAAAATTGATGGCTCCGGCAGGTCAGCCACGGCAGACGGCTTTTCTCGGGCCGTTGTGTTGGTGTTGGCCAATCTGCAAGAACGTCCGGGTTTGACGAGGCATAATTGATGATCGAGACTTTTAAGGGCTGGCGATGGTCGGCAGCGGTGTTAGAGCTGGTGCTGCTTTTTGTAATTTCCTGCGGCAGTGTGCGAACGGCTGACGCAACCACGACGGTTTCGCATAAAATGATTTTTGGCCGCCCCAGCCGCCTGCAACATGAACTTACGCCACAGGTTCGGCGGGCCGTTACCCGCGGCCTGAAGTGGCTGGCGGCACAGCAACATGCCAATGGATCTTTCGGCCGCCAAAGCATGGTGGCGGTATCAGCCCTGGGGGGACTGGCGTTTGTGGCCGGCGGCAATCTGCCCGGCCAGGGCCGTTATGGCCACAATACCGCCCAGGCACTGCGGTACGTGCTTAGCCAATGCCAACCTTCCGGCCTGATTGCTTCCCCCACAGACGGGGCCCCCATGTACGGCCAGGGCTTTGCCACCCTTTTTCTGGCGGAAGTGTATGGAGAATCACATCAGCCCGAACTGCGGCAAAAACTGCAACGGGCCGTGCGCCTGATTATCGAAACTCAAAATGCCCAGGGCGGCTGGCGTTATCAGCCCATGCCCATGCCCGCCGATATTTCCGTCACTATTTGCCAGGTGATGGCCCTGCGGGCCGCCCGGCAGGCCGGCATTGCCGTACCCCGGCGCACCATTAAAAAAGCGATTGCCTTTGTCCGGCAATTGCAGAATCCGGATGGCGGATTCAGTTACATGTTGGGTATGGCAGGATCGGACCTCGCCCGCACCGGTGCCGCAGTGGCGCTGCTGTTTTATGCGGGCGTGTATCAGGGGAAGGCAGTGACGGCGGGCGTGAATTATCTGACGCACTCCTTGCCGGGCACACCTAATAATAATCTGGGGAACTTTTTTTACGGCAACTATTACGGAACGCAGGCGATGTTTCTGGCGGGCGGCCACTGGTGGAGCAAATGGTGCCCGGCGATACAAAAAGCACTTCTGGCCCGACAAGCCCCCAATGGCAGTTGGCCGGCCGGGCCGGGCCAAAGTTACGGTACGGCCATGGCCCTGATTATCCTACAAATTCCCGACCGCCTGCTGCCGATTCTGCAAAAATAGGCTTTCGACAGCCGCGCCAAAATCCAGGATGAAGCTGAGGATGATTTCGCCACGGGGATTTTCCACCACGGCATGCGTATCTGAAGGCTGGTGCTCCGTTTCAGCTGCGATTGTGGGTTGATTGGTCTGGAATCGGTCAGATGCAAGGACCCACCGGCGAGCCAGCGTTGGGGGGATACCGGTTGTGTAGCCTGAAAATGTTCGCCCATCGCTTTGTCTGGCAAATGCGGCCGGTGGCCCAAGCGGGGGCCGGTCAGGTTCTGATCTTTGTCATTCATGACTGATTTTCGTACAATTTGGGTGTGTGAGAATGGGAACCCCGCTAACGCAGGCCGTCCGCAGAGCCATAAATGGGAAACAACAATGCGCTATCGAGATGATCGACTGCAATCTGCGGAGCTACGGCGACTGCCGGGCAAAATTCGGCGCCGCATTTCCGTCCTGCCCACCCTATGCACACTGGGGAATCTGCTGTCGGGATTTGCCGCCATTTGGTACGCATCCGGAGAGCATCCGGACCGGCCCAGCCAGATCAGTGCCTATGCCATCGCGGGCTATCTGGTATTTGCAGCCATGCTCTTTGATCTGCTGGATGGCAGCGTGGCCCGACTGACCAAGGCCACCAGCGATTTTGGGGCGGAGCTTGATTCGCTGGCGGATGTGGTAAGCTTCGGCATCGTGCCGGCGTTTTTGACCCTGCAGGTCATTTCCAACCTCTTTGCCCACCGGTCCACCTCTTCGCCGGATTTGCTGGGACCGGTAACCGATTCACTCATGGGCCGCAGCGTGTGGATTATCGCGGCGATATACGTATCCTGCACCGCGCTGCGCCTGGCACGTTTTAACGCCCACAACCGCCACGCTCTGGAAGCGCACATGGTGTTTCGCGGCCTGCCTTCGCCGGGAGCGGCGGGCGTGGTGGCCTCCAGCGTGATATTCTTTGAGGCCCTGCAACCCAAGGCACCGCACGTATTGCCATTTAATATTCCCGTGGCGGCGGCCCAGGACGTCAATGCGGCGTTTCCTTATGCGATGCCGCTGATCATGCTGGCGGTGGCTATTTTGATGGTCAGCCGAATTGCCTATGGACACCTGATCAACCAGTATCTGCGTGGCCGGCGCCCCTTTTCCTATGTGGTGCGGGCGGCCATTCTGGCGATATTAATTTTCTGGCAACCGCAGATCACAGCCCTGGTGGCCATCTATATCTACGCCTTCTTCGCACCCATCCGCGCCCTGTGGCGCAAGATTCTGCGGCGGCCTGCAAATCCGCCGGTGCTGCCCGCGCCGCCCGGCGCCGCATAAAATTCCGCGGACGATACGTGGTGAATCTTCAGCCAACGCCGCCGATACCGGCTCGGCACCGAATTCAAGACTTGCCCGTAGAGCCTGCGCCATCTGTGCCGCACCGGTTCGGGAGCCGCCATCAGCAGGCAGATCACGATAGCCCCATGCACGCGCACAATGATCAGCGGCGCACAGGCTCAATGATCGACTGGGTACGGATCAATACCTTCTGTTCACCAAGCAGGTGAAAGCCTTCGATGTGCAGAGCCATCCGATGGAATTGGGCCACCAGAATGGAAAGATATTCGGTTCGTCCGGCCGCATTCTTCTTATGGGCGGTAAGGCCATCCTGCTCCGCGGCAAGGCGCAGCATTTCGGTCACGGCATTTTCAAAAAGCGCCTCGGTGGCATGCTCTTCATTGATGGCCAGGTAATAGTGGTAATCTTCGCCCAGCGATTTGTCGTACTGCTTGTCGCCCTTGCACTGAATGCGCTCGAGCAAGCCATGGTCGTTGAGGGCCTTGTTGGGAAAACAGAATACCTCGGTAATCAGATGGGGGCCGGCAACCGTGGCCACATGGCCGCCGCCGGCAAGAAGCCACATCGTAATTTCAAAATTACCCAGCAGACGCACGCGTCGGGCATCTATCGTGAAAAGCTCCGGATGCAGGTTGCGGTCGTATATCAGGGAATAAACA
>JAKAYZ010000358.1 GCA_021816165.1 Planctomycetota bacterium
AAATCAAGCGGCAGGTTGGTAAGCAGGCCCCAGCAAATGAAACCGGAAATGCGGCCAGCGTCGCCAGCCTGGCGATTTTTCTTAGCCCGACGCCAACCTCCGGGTCCCGAGGTTTATCCTGAGGCCCTGTAATAATATTTTCTCATCGGGCGTCCCTCCGCAGTCAAATTAACGTAAACCTCCGCCGCCCCCTTCTATCCTGCATCGTCAGGCAACGGCACCCACGTAAACGTCGCGGCCAATTTTTTTCTTCCCGAATGCTCATCGAGGCGCGTTCTATCAGGTTTTATGATGCAATGGGCCTTGTCATCGGTGGTCGGGTCATCCTGAACGGCGAAGCCGGCGGCTTCAACCGCTGCTTTTTTAGCATATCCGACGCGCGAGTCCTGGCTGGTTCGGCGGTGTTGAAGCACCCATCGGGCATGTTCGTGCAGGCGTCCAATCGTTGTCTGGCTGACGGAAATACCGATCTCAAGTTCGCCGGTGTCCGGACATCGGCGCAGTTGAAAATTTTCACTTGTAATCCGTGGCGGTGGTTTTCCCTGAAATTGCGTACCGCCGGGAATGTGTCGTAGCAGCACGATCTCATTTTCGTCCATGACGGATCCGCCCAGGTCGCAGTTCTCCCGGAATCATAGAGAACTGAAGCGGGCCAGGAGCCGAAGGAAAACCCGATCATCCTCCTGAATGGGTCGGCTGTCACCACACAGAATGCCTTGCACGAACGGGGCTGCTCCACCTCCGCTATACACGAAAGTGGCAACGCCTGGCGTCTCAAGTTCCACTTCAAGGTCCTCGTCGCCGTTTGCATGTTGCCACGCCAGCAGAATCCCTCCATTTGGGGTGGGCCGAACGTATGGTTCGGCAATAGCCGGTGCGTGCCGCAGCACTTCGTCAAGAAGGCCTGCCGCGGAATTCAGAATATCGGCACGCGGGGTCAGACCGCGTTCGCCGTTCCAATCCGGTTTAAGTAAACTAAGCTGTCCTAATTGGTTGAGCACACCTTTCCGCCACGTCGCCGTGCGTCCCGCAGGCAACGGCGTCTGAACCGTGTCGGTCAGCAAAGCGACACTGGGAGTGGTGGCGGTCCAATGGACGGTGCCGTTATGCCGGCTGGAAATTTGCATGTCCGAAACAAGTTCAATCATTGGTATATCCCCATTTTCGATGCATTTGTTCACTGGTAAGGCAATGAAAACCCCTGACCACCCATTCCCGCCCCAAGTCCAACCATGCCATGATCTGGTCCGTGGTTGGCCCCGCCGGTGTCCCGCGGGCGGTAAGGCGAAAGTCCATGATGACTGCGCCTGAGTCCAGCCTGACCGGCCCCTGGATCCGCACATGCAGGCGCCCTTTATCACCGGTAATGGGGAAAGAAGACATGTACTCAACGCTGTCGCTCCCTGGTAGAAAGTCGGTCGAGTGCTTAGCCGTCAGGCTCGGGAAACAGGATCGAAACGTTGCGTCTAAATTACCTTCGACGGCAATGCGGTTCACGTACGTAACCTCGCATTGATTGGGTGTTAATATGCCGAATTCGCGATCCTTGATAAATTCAGTGAATAGCCCAAAATATTTCAGGAATTCAGTACGATTGTGTTGGTATGATGGGTATTGCCCCTGATTCGGTTCCGACCTCATCCAATTCTGCATAAATCTATCGCTTTGTAATTGGATGATACGCTCCGGAGTGCCCGTGGCAGAGTCGGCGGCACTCTTGAACCAGGCTCTGGGCAACTGAAATTCTCCCCCAATGCGCCACTGCATGGGGTTGATGGCCACCGGTTGCGCGGCGGGTTCTATGATCGCCGGCACCGGCGGCTGTTCCTGGACGATCGGAAATGATTCTCGGATTTTGAGCCAGAATAATCCATAATCCGTTATATGCATTTTAATAAGGGGCTCGAACTGAACAGCCAGAAGAGTCTCCACCACGGGCGGCATTGCGAATTTAGGCATTCCCAATGACATCTTCGAAAACTCCTGCTGCCCTGGTTCGAGGCTCTCCATTGCGGGGCTTGGATTTCGTCTTGAGTATCAGTCTCTGCCAACGAGCCTGACCGCAATAATAGCTATATTCGCCGAAACAAGGCCTCGGGTCAATGGCCCATGCCGTGAATTCCACAGTGCAGGAGCCATTAGCCGTGATGTATACCGATCTCAGCCGATCACGCCAAGTAGCATAGCGAGCCCAGTGACTTGGTGCTTTAGGGTGGCTACGGGTAGAACCGTGGATGGCGCGAATGAATGCTGGTGGCGATGTTTAAGGGCGGGGCGATGGGCGGCGTTGTGTTGGCGCGCGTCCGCAGCCGGGCATTTGGCTATTGGATTTCGGCGGTGCGCTGCTGATGGGCTTGCTTGGGTGCCAAATGCATGCCGCTTGGACCAATCCTCTGGATGCAGCGTTTATTTTTTTACATTTTGTTCTTGCATGGCCGGCGGGCGGGGTTATAACTATTTGCGATTGGGACCATTGTGGCCGTGCCTGGCCGAATGGACTAAACGGTTACAAATGTCAACGGAGTTTCAACGATGGCTGTTCCTATGTTATTAAGCACGCAGGTGCGTGATGAGAAGTACGCAGGCCTTACCTATCACATCGAGGGTGAGCTTGTGCCGGTGCTGCAGGTTGAAATGCAAAAAATGGGGATTTATTTCGAGCACCATGTATTATTGTGGAAAGACCCGGCGGTGAATATCAGCGCCAGGGCAATGAAGGGGACCTTCAAACGCATGGTCGCCGGGATGCCGATTTTCATGACCGAGGCCGCAGGGCCGGGTCGGATCGCATTTAGCCGCGATGGGCCGGGGCACGTGTTTGCATTGCACTTGCAGGCAGGGCAGGCAGTGGATGTACGGGAGCATCAGTTTCTGGCGGCCAGCAGCAACATTGATTACTCCTTCCGGCGCGTGCAGGGCGCGGCGAACATGTTTCTCAGTGGGTCCGGCCTTTTTATCGACACATTTTCCACCCAGCACCAGGAGGGCGTGCTATGGCTGCAGGGCTACGGAAACGTGTTTGAGTTGGAACTGGGTGCCGGGGAACAGATCGACATCGAACCCGGTGCCTGGATATACAAGGATCCCGGTGTCAACATGGAAACCAAGATACAAAAACTCTCCGCCGGATTTTTCGCCGGCGCGGGCCAAGTGGTGTGGAACCGCTTTACGGGGCCCGGTCGAATTGGACTTCAGTCGTGGTCTATGCTCATGGGGATGGAATCGGGCGCGTGAGCCAGCCGGAGGCTGCGGCGTCATGGCTGGCGGCACGGGTAGTTGTTTGGGCGTAAAATTGGCCAGTCAATGCCCAATGGCATGACGGGCGGCCAACGCCGTTATTGGCCACCATTTTGCGTGCCTGACGGGCATGCTTGGCTGCGGCAATCAGCTTTTTGGCCAATGGGTCACAGACATTTCCGTATGGCGATAGGCCACCACCACTGGCAAACTCCATGCGGTAAAGGGCGAATTCGGGGCCACGCCGCGTGGCCCGCTCAACGGGGGGCGGATTTTGAATTATCGCCGGCAACCGCCGCGCCATATCCCGCCAAAGCGGACATTTTAACTTTGGCTTGACAGACCCAAGAAGGACGCTTGGCGTTGGGCCGGCGATCCAATACAATAATCTATTCGCCTTGCCAGCCCGCAGGCCGGGCCGAAGAGGTTCGGGCATCCAGGCGCGACTGGGCTGGGGTATAATGTAAATGCGGCGGCCCAAACTGTTGGCTCCGGGTGTTTTATGGTTGTAAATAGGGGATTGATTTGTGATTACCCTGGTTGAGCAGAGCCAGAAGGTTGAACCATCACCGGCCCAGATGATGGACTGGTATCGACAAATGGCCCTGATTCG
>JAKAYZ010000359.1 GCA_021816165.1 Planctomycetota bacterium
CCAACGGACCCGCCGGTTCTGAAGCAGAACCTATGCGAGCCAGACATCCTTCAAATTCAGCGGTTATCGCGGCCTTAGTGGTGTTGAGTTGCTGTCCAAAGCCCCGCTTGCCTTCCGGAGGCAGAGTTCGTAGAAGATCACTGGCCTCCTTGAGCAGCCCCTTGGTGCCCAGATACTTGACGCGAAACACCTCCAACTGCTCTGGTGAAGAAATCGCAGAGAGTTCCGTGCGGGCAGAACTTAACAGTTGTTCCAAATCCATGAGTCGTCAACAGTTTGAGGATGCGTGAGAGGTTCTCCGGCAAGCAACCATGGTACGGCCATCGCAAAGGCCGACGGTGCGACCGGCCGACAATTAGGCCGCCGCCATCCCCAAGGCGTCGCGGGCCTTGGCCGCAATTTGGTCAAACGCCGCCGGATCTGCAATGGCAAGTTCGCTTAGACTCTTGCGGTTAAGCGTAATTTTGGCTTTGGCCAAACCGTCAATTAACTGGCTGTAGCGCAAGCCGCGCTGCGTAGCCGCGGCGTTCAACCGCGTAATCCACAACGCACGATAGTCCCGCTTCTTTTCCTTGCGCCCGCTAAACCGGTTGGCCCCCGCGCGCAGCAATGTTTCATGGGCCGTTTTATAGAGCTTGCTCCGCCCGCCGACAAACCCCTTGGCGCGTTTAAGCAATCGTTTGTGCCGCTGCTTACGGGCCGCCCCAATTCTTACTCGTGGCATATTACACCTCTAGCAAAATTACTGTCTTGACACTTTTCTTTATTTTTAGAGCCACATCACCACCTTGGCTGCGGCCGGCTTTCAACGAGCCCCCGGTCCCAACAGGGTTACCATCTTGGCGGCATAAGGCCCGGTGATGGTGGTGGTACCGCGCAAGCGACGGCGACGATTCCCCGATTTATGGCTCTGCAGATGCCCCTTGTTATGCCGGTGAAATTTTATTTTCCCCGTTGCCGTCACCTTCACCCTCTTTTTGATTCCCTTATGGGTTTTCATTTTTGGCAATGCACACCTCTTTTTTAAGTTAAATCATCCACCTCGCCTTCCAGTGATCGCAGCACTGGCCCGATAGGCCTTTGCGGCATCCTGCCGGAAATTGAGGCAAAGTAGTTTACGCGAGAACCAGTTCTATTGCCAGCGTACGGCAAATTATCCGTTTCCAATCCACAGCCGGCTCCGGCACGGGCAATTTTCCTCCACGTCGCAGGAGGGAGCGCCAACGCCAGTGGGCGGCACACCCGCTTGTGCCCATCACTTTAAAAGAAACTCGGCGTGAATGACTGCAATAACCACCTTTTTGTAGGAAGTTGTATCGTCGTTACCCTGCCACGACACATTCGTGGAATAAGCTGGATCAATTTGCATCACGCCCATAGTGGCATCGAGCAGGCGACTGATGCGAGATCCACCGTTGTCGGCAATCTGCGTCGCCCGATCCTTGGCATCTCTGGTCGCGGCGGCCAGCATCGCGAGTTTCAGGCTGGCCAGTTTGGTATAGATATATTTGGGGGCATCGGAATCAATCTGCACTCCCTGATTGATCAGATCGGTGATCTGCCGCCCCACCCGGGCCACGTGCAAAACCTGATGACTGGTCACGGTAACGGACTGGCTCAAATCCCAGCCGCTTATCGTGTGAGTCTGGTGCCCCTGCTTGTCGCGTTGATAATTTACGGTGCTGCTGATGGACGAAACCTGAATGCTACGCGGTGCAATGTGCCGGGCGGCCAGATAGGACAGGGTTATTTTCATTCCTGCCTGTAATGTCGCAAAAGCCTTTTCTCGATTGGCATTGGAACCGGTAACCCGCGCAGTCCAGATAATAAAATTGGATTTGATATTTTTTGTAGCCTGGCCGGTGACGCTAAGGGTTTTGGCGGGCTGCCGCACATGCACATAGGCCATCGCAATAATGATGGCGCAGACGATATTGGCGACCGCCAGAATTCCACCGGCACGCAAGGTGACCACGACACGTGAGGGCATATTCATTGAACGTTGTTGTTTTTCATCTTCCATGATTGAGACCTCTGAGTTTGTCGGCTGCCAAAAATCCATTTTCGACAATGATTCATAATAACCGCGCCGGCACCGCCCGGCCAACATTGGTCCCTGGAGGTTCACACCCAGCTTTCAAAACGGTTTCGAACCATGTTGTGACTACAGGCGAGTTGGTGGTTAGACCGGCCAGCCCACCCGTCAACAACAAGAAACCGTGGGCGAGCCGCCAGTGGTTGGCAGGGCAACCAAAGGAGATTGGCAAGAGGTCGCCTGCTCGCAATGGCCTGATGATTTGATTGGTGTGGGCGAAAGAATCAGCTTTATCTTTGCCTTGCGAATAGGCGTAGGCTTTTCGTCTTTCAGCCAGGAAGCGGTCCAGCGTGAGCATAACGGCGGCTTTAAAAATGGTAAGCCGGTAATCAGGTTCCAGAGGTGGAGAAGCCAGCAGCACCGCTTGACCTTGCCCATCATGGTGTCCACAAATTCACCGTTTACCACTATTTTCGCTCCCGAAAGCCATTTTTCGACTTTGGCACGCCAATTGCTACGTTATACCAGAGCGGTGAGCTGGCCCAAGGCCGGCAAGCCGCAGCAAGGTCCGGACCACCCATGTGGGTCATCCGGACGGGCAGGCCAAAACAAGGCAACAGGAGCTTCCGATTAAAGCTCAATTTTGGTTGTGTACAGGTGTTGGACCATTAATAAGGAGTCTAAAAATGATACACCTCCGCCCCATTGACGCCTTTGGCTACCGTGGCCAACGGCCCATTGCTGACCCGTCGCGAGCGGTCTTCCAAATTTTTCATCCACTTCATTGGCTGAGCTTCGCCGTGCTGATGACTCCCGCCATCGGCATGGCCCTTCTGGTGCTTTTGCTGTTGGGAATTACGCCCGGTTCGGATAAACTCCCCATCGTAAATTCGCTTGCAAGGGTTTATCATGCAACCAGTTCCACCGCCTCCCGATCACCAGGCATTGTCAAACCTGCTGCGGCAGTTCGGCCAGCAACATCTCATGAACTTTTACCACCGCCTGTCCTTGCCGGAAAAATCGGAACTTGACCGTCAGATAGCCTCCATCGACTGGCCGCGGGTACACCAATTGGTGGAAGCGGTCGTACTCAAGCCGCAGGCGTGGCAAATTCCAGCCGACTTGCAACCCCCCAGCGTTTATCCCTACGTACCCCACGATGAAGCGCAACAGCAACAATACCGCAGAGCTTTTGCCCGGGGGGAAGACCTGCTTCGAGAGGGAAAAATTGCCGCCTTCGTTGTGGCCGGCGGCCAAGGCACCCGACTTGGCTGGGATGGACCCAAAGGAACGTTCCCGGCCACGCCCGTGCGCCAAAAGTCCCTATTTCAATGCTTTGCCGAATTCCTGATAGCCTTAGCCACGCGCTACGGCCACTCGATTCCATTTTATATCATGACCAGTCCTATCAACCATGCGGCCACCGTCAACTTCTGGGAAAGTCACCAATACTTTCATCTAGATCCGTCGCAGGTGATGTTCTTTCCGCAAGACATGCTGCCCGCTATTGGTTTTGACGGCAAAGCCTTGCTGGAGACACCGGCCAGTCTGGCCTTATCACCGAATGGCCATGGTGGATCGCTTCTGGCGTTGCATAAAAGCGGAGCGCTGGCGGATATGCGACGTCGCGGGATTGAGCAAATCAGTTATTTCCAAGTGGATAACCCCATCGTCCGCTGTATTGATCCCCTGTTTATCGGTCTGCATGATCTGGATGAGGCCCAGATGTCGAGCAAAATGCTGCCCAAGGCTTTCGGCAGGGAGAAACTCGGCAACTTCTGTCTTGTAGACGGCAGGCTGACCGTCATTGAAT
>JAKAYZ010000360.1 GCA_021816165.1 Planctomycetota bacterium
GCGCGCAGATGACTGGTCCTTCAAAACCTCAAGAGGCCGCCCCACCCTCCTGCCGCGCCACGGCCACAGGCGCTTAGTCCAGGAATGGCGGGGCAGAGGAGGTTCCCGGCGTCGGTTGATCCAATGCCGCACCAACAGAAATATCGCCACACAACCGAACAGCTCGATGATTGTATTCACCCATAACATGGGCTGCATTCGCCACGGCCGCCAATGCCGGGCAGTGGGGTCAATCGTGCGTTCATGCCAGTTCCACAGGGCCACAATGGCCATTTTTCCGGGTACGTAATCAAGCACGTAATTATCGCGCGGACCGGCATCCATTTCGTCGCGCCGATAGACGGATCTCAACCGGTGCCAGAAAATCGGCCAGGTAACACCCGGCGCACCACGCTCCTTTATTGCAGGCCCCCACCGGGTTTGGGCACCATTGACCGTATAGGATCCCCAATACCAGGCGTTAAGCACATCCGGCCAGTAATACAGGCGTTGCTGCACAGAGAAGGTCCACGTCCAGGATCGAATTTTCAGGCCGGACCATAAACATCCACCCATAAAAGCTATGGCCAAAACGACCAGAATAACACCACGCAACCGGCCGGCTTTCGGCTTGGCAATGCCCGGCCCAGCGGTAACGGTTGCAACCGGCGTTGGCGTGTCTGACGATAACGACAAATTAGTGGTCAAAAAACTTACCTCGGCCCCAAGCCAGCTCTTGGCATCGCCAAGGGCCATGGACGTCATGCAGCGGCCGACCTTCCACGCCAATACCAAGGTCAGCTTTAATCTTAACGCTCCTACGGTACAAACATTGCGTGGTTCACCATGGCCGGGCTATCAAACGCCTACCGGAGCGCCGGTGGAATTCTTACCTCAGCTGGAAAAATAACTCCGGTGGTACCGGATCACGGGCTTAGCATGGCCAGGCCAAACCACGGCCGCCAGGTCAAATGGGGCGTTCAGGTGCGTGAGCCGACGGCGGGCCATATACCACCGTGCGGATCGCAGCAGAAACCGCTGTTTTCGGTGGTCCACCGTTTTTTCCGGCGGCCCGTTATGATCACTGCTGCGGGTGCGCACCTCCACAAACACCAAGTCACCATCCTGCAAACCAACAATATCAATTTCTCCGCCGGGGCAGCGCACGTTACGGGCTAAAATTTTCATTTTTAATTCGCGCCTGGCATACGCTGCCACCAGAGATTCTCCGCGCATCCCCAGCCGGGCGGACTTTGTTCTCCGATTCCCAAGCAGCCGTGTCCAGAGCCGCATGAACGCCATGCCTCACTCCTGCAATGACGCCTTGGATTTCCAGGCCAGTAGCCTGTTACCGCGCACGCCAAACCACAGTAAGACTATCCGAAAGCAAAGCGTGATGAAAGGGCGTAACCTTGCCGCGCCACACGGACGGTTTAAGCAATCGCGAGCCAAGCCAACATCGGGCAGAAATGGCTTGTATCCGGCGAAAACCGATTTGCCCGTAGCCCGGCAAATGGTTATAAGAGGACATATATCACGGGCTGGCTGGCACTCGCTGACAGTGGCCACATAGATCGGTAGATAAAGAGTAATGATACACACCCATAACATGAAATTCGTTGCTGAAGCGACGACTTGGGGGTTCGCCCTGATAGCTCTTGGATCGGCGCTCTTTGCGATCTGGGCGGTGCGCTGGAGACAACGCCGGCGTCGGCGGCGCGACTAGCCTGCCAATCCTGCTAAACACGCATTTGCCTGCGGGAGGCGGCATCGCGCAGATTTGGTTCTCCATGGGAACTTGGCGCGGCGCAAAGAGATGCCCATTCTTACCCACCGGCCTCCTCCCGGGAAATATATTTGTATTGGCCGCCATTTTGTTGGGCAATTTTTTTGAGATTTTTTTGAGATGCTGGATCTTGCACGGTAAACGCGTAGGTGTAAATCCTTACGGCGTGATTTTGATTGAGGCTATTAATATAGCCAAGCAGCTTCGGATCAAAAGCACCCTTGGTTAGAAAGTAGATAATTTGTGGATGCAGGCGAAACGCCGCCTTAAATGGCCGTGCAAAATAGCTGAACCGGTATTCCGTAGCACCGGCAGGTGCTACCGTACGAAACCGCTGGAAAACTTCCTGCTTATTGCGGAGCGTGGCATGAACCAGGCGATTCGGGCCGAGAATTTTATAATTTTTGCGAAACACAATAACGGCAAATGATTGCGACGGCACGAGTCCATCAATGGATTTGCGCAGGTGGCTTTTAAGAAAAGTGAAATTTTCCAACATGCTGCCTTCATGATCCAGAATGTAGATAATACGCGTCGCGTTGCTGCCGTTGCCCATAAAACTGGATTGCCGCTGCGCAGCGGCACCGGTGGCGATAGCCAACTGAGCCTTGGCGTTGCGGATTGCCCGGCGCTGAATTGCAATTTCCGCATTGGCCAGTTTCAGGGCTTTGGCCTCCCGAAGTACCGCGTGGACGTTGCCAGCGGCCATAGCCGCCCGCAACGCAGTCTTTAGCCCAGCAACCTGAAGTTGAACTTCCTTGATGACCAGTTGCGGATAGGCCACTTGGGCTTGGAACCAGGCGATGGCCCATGCCTTGGCAACGCTACGTGCCACCTGTGCGCGAGCGGCGACAATAGACCGCAGCGGCTTGGAAAGACCGGCCGCGGCCGTTTCCCGGGCCGGCCAGACGTTTATAAACGGCGGCACAGTGCGATCGCTCTGGCATTGGGCCTGTGCCACTTTCAGTAGGTGATGTGCTGCCAGCACTGCGCTAACACGGCCCGCTTTCATCGCCGCGGTAATGGCAGCTCTAAGAGCGACGATTTCCCTATCATCAGCCGCCAGCAACTTCTGGCGCAGCACCAGCCCCTGCTGGTGCAGTTCCGCATGAGCTTGACGCACCGCAACTTGTTTGATGGTCCGCAGATCCGGCAGCGCCGGGGCAGCAGGGCTGCCCGGCGCGACAGCAAGGGCGTTCAGGCACGATGGCGGTGGCATTGCAGCCCCGGCACAGATGGGTGGGCACAAGCCAATCATCCAGACCAAGGCGGCTTGAATCAAACGCTGTCGAATTTTCCATGCCACCACCATACATTCTCCTGTCGGCAAGTGCGGTGCCCAAAAGCCTGGGACAAACCTAATGATAAAGCCCGGGCAGCCATACCGGAAGCACAAATCCCGGAGCAATTTATCCGTTTGTCCACGGCGTCGGCGGCAGACCGCTGGGCGGAAGGTGCGCGTGTCCATCGAACTCACGAAGCTTAGAAAATAGCAGTCGCAGGCAAATGGCCAGCCGATTGCGGGCGTGTGGCCTCGTTTTAGAATGCTGCCGGTGCTGCTTCCTTGGGAACCAATTTTGACAAGCCGCGTTGGACCGCCAACTTCGCCCATTTTTACCACCTTGCTTTACCGATACAGCGCGGCCTATAGTTTACTTTATGTTCTTGTAGGGAACGCATTTATGCCGGAACTTTTTGATTCACTGAAATTGCGGGATATTACCATTCGTAATCGCCTGGGCGTTTCGCCCATGTGCATGTATTCCAGTCAAGCCGGGCGGGCGACGGATTGGCATCTGGTCCATTTGGGGACACGGGCGGTGGGCGGATGGGGCCTGATTGTGGCAGAGGCTACAGCGGTTACACCCGAGGGCCGCATCAGTCCGGATGACGCTGGACTTTGGAATGACGGCCAGATTGAACCGCTCAGCCGTATTACACATTTTATTAAAACGTATGGCGGCACTCCGGGAATTCAGTTGGCCCACGCCGGACGCAAGGCTTCCACCGCCCGGCTGTTTTCCGTGCCTCAGCCAGGCAAACCGCTTTCACCGGCGGAGGGAGG
>JAKAYZ010000361.1 GCA_021816165.1 Planctomycetota bacterium
AGGGATGCGGCCACAATAATTCTTCCAAGGGGATACGCACCGATATGCCCGCGGCAAGTCAGTGCGATTCCCGCCAGCACCACGCCCAAAAGTATCGCGGCGGTGGTGGCGGCTTTGAGCCGGGCGTTGGCCTTAATAACGTACCATTCGGGATAGACATCCGGAATGGATCCCACTAACGCAGGACCGAATATCGTGGCCTGCAGCGCCATGAGGAAAATAACCGCCATGATCAGAAACCAATTTAGCGTCAGAACTCCCACGGCTGCCACCGTTAATAACACTAATTCCAGGGCCTTTGAGCCGATGACCACATGCTTGCGGGAAAAGCGATCCGCCATCCAACCCGCTGGGGCGGAAAAAAATAAAAATGGGATGGTAAAGAACGTCGCGATCCATCCCTGCAAATGGGCCAGGCCATGGGAAACCGCCAAGAGGCTCACCGCCTGCTTCATGAACTTGTCATTGAAGTTTCCAAGGGAACAGGCCGCCGCCATCGCCAGGAAACGGCTGCGTCCCCGGCGGATATGGGCGGCTGTTTCCGCGGCGTCAATCGCCGCAGCGGCCGCTGCGACTGCCGCGGGCTCGCCGGCGGCAATGGTGGAATCCGGTGGTGGAATATCGGTCATGCGCAAAGCCTCTATGATGATCCACGGGCGGATCCGCCAAAGGTTTAACGGCGGTCGGAGCTTATTATGCTCGCGCTTCAGGCAACGGACAATGGCGGGTGAATGACCAGGGCTGACCGCATTGTTCTTGACGTTGTGGGCTGTGGCGGCTAACTTTTACTGCTGACAGAGCTGCGACACGGTTGCGGCGGAATTCGGCCATCGTGAAAATGGAAGTTAAACCATGAAAAAGAAAGCAGTTAAGAAGAAATACGGCAAAAAGAAACGCGGCAAGCAGAGCTGAGCTTCGTGCCGCATTGTCGCGGCAGTTGATTATCCGCACCAATTCATACCCGGTTTATTGTCGACTGGAGCATGAACCATAATTGCTCAATCAAGCAGTCGGAATTGACTGTTCGCAATGGTCAACCCTGATCAGCCTGGAAATTAAAAAAGTTCAAACCGCAGTATTGCCAAGACGGCGTGAAGTACACCGCTTGGTCGTAAAAAGGGCTGATGCGGCGATGCTCGCAAGATAAGGTGGCCGGCGAATGTTCTGCACACCGCCCGCTTGACGTGCCGCCACTGCCAAGGACTCGTCTTCCGAATTGCCGATAAACGGTACACAATTTTTATTCCGAACATCGCCGGGCACTCATTTCGAATTCGCAGCGATTATCGGGCAAGTGTTTGCACTTTCAGCCAATCCTCCGGCACACGCAGGATAGGGCTTCTACGCGATTCCGTAGTCAGGAAGATATCTGCCTTTCCTATTTTTGCCGCGGCAAGATGTAAAGCATCCAATGGCTTTATGTTGAACTCCTGTGCCAGCCAGATTCCGATTTTAACGGCATCGGCAAGATTTAATTGAAAGAGCTCGGCTTGGCCGAAGATTTCTTTTATGAATTTAAGTTCGTGTTCGGCAATATTCCGCAATTTAGGGTCGGTTCCGGCAATATTCCGCTGCGGTTTGGGTAGGAGTTCAAGGTGGTGGAGGTCACTTAACAGTAACTTTGATGTGGATAACATGTCCAAGCAGGCGTCGCTTAATTCCTTGTCCTTGCCTTGAAACGCATTAATAATAACGCATGTGTCAAAATAAACGCGTTGCATCATCAGGTTTCTCTGCTGCGCAATTGCCTGATTTCATTCAAAATCTCCTCGTTTGACTGCGTTTGCAATCCCTCGAGTATCGCGGCTTGACGGATAGCCGCAAGCGTTCGGCCCAGCGTGTTGCTCGTGTCGATGCAGGGGAAATTCCAGAAACCGGCGGAGAATGGGATCATCATGCTGTTGCAGCAACTGGGCGCAGACTTTCCACTGGGTATATAGCTGGATTGGATTGCGGCGGTAGACATAGTCATTCCCCGTAAATGGGATCCAAAGATTTAATTGTTTCCGGCTTAAGCAGATTAAAGAAGAGCCTGTGACAAGCTTCTTTCGCCGGATTAAGGTTGGATTTAATATCGTTCCATGCATTTTCCGGATCGCGCAAAGCGGCGTTAACCACAATGTCGGTGACCATTCCGGTCTTTTCCAAAGGGTTGCTGCCTCCGGGAAGCGTTACCGGGTTAAGCACCTGAATTGATCCCTGAAATTCATTAAGCACAACTCCCATCTGCAGTTGCAATTCGCCGGATGTCGGCTTGAATTCTCCCATTCTGATTTCCGCGGCCAGCAGGTTCAGGGTCTCCGCGGGTGAGCCTGCGAAGAAATCGACATATCGAATGGAAAACGCGGTCGGCTTCCGGATAACGCCGGCTTTGTTCAGCCAGTCCGCCAGGGTCGAAATCCGCTTCCTGAACGTGTCCCACCCTGGATAGGGTTTGACCATGCTGACGGCCACCACATTATCCCCCGTCAGGATCGTAAATTCACCACACGGCAAGGCATGGGTTGCTCCGTACCGCATCTGGTACTGCGAATTACGAAATTCCGGCGGAACGTTGGCCAATGGACGCAGTTCAATCCTGGCGCCAGGGTAATCGGCACGCAGCTTTCCAAGAAGCAGGCCGGGCAGTTCCTGCCCCGTGGATACATCGCCGGCGAAGCGCAATTCCCAAACCGCTTCCAATAAGGGCTCTTTCCCCAGTCGTTTAGGTAGTTGTTTGTTTTGTGGTTCCGGCGGCATAGTGGTGTCCCATTATTTCCAATGTATTTATTTTAGCAGCGTATTGCACAATTGCGAGTGTCAACGAAAGCAGGTGACTTTACGGATCGGCAGTCGCATGGCAATTCGCGGATTTCGGCCATTGCCGGATTACGTGGGAATTTCCAAGAGCCGGCGGCGCGTTGCACAGGCGGTTTCAAGCTCGTCGATCGCGGCATTCAGCGGTTGAACGGCAGCCGGGGATTTGATTTCGCTGACTGTAAGAGAGGCGGCGATACGATCAATTTCCACTGTCTGCTTGATAAACGCCAAGTCGGATTCAAGGAGACGCGAGAGCAGTTCTTTTTCATCGCGCAGTCGCCGCCAGATGCGATCCTGCGTGGGTGTCGGCAGGCCCTGAATGGCGGCGGCGGTATTGGATATGCGTTGGGCGAGGCTGTTTAAACTCCCCAGGAGTGCGCTTAGTTCCGCCGGTGGATAGGGGTTTTCCCGTGTGGGCGGCGGAATGACCTGTGCTTGAAAATCACCCGCCAGATTATTTATCCGGCGTGCGGCGCTGCCCAGATTTGCGCAGGCTTTCTGGCGGATCAGAAGATCATCCGCCCGCAGGCGGTTTTCGGCACGGTAAAAATTAAAACCATAGCCCAATAGAAGCAGGTCAAGCTGCTGGAGAATCGGGTTTTGAATGCCGGCCATGCAATGTGCTCCAGAGTTGGGGAATTGCGGTTATGCGATGTGCCGGCCGGTTTATGGCGCCGGTTCAACGGACGGCGGTGTCTTACCTGCCGGGGGCATGGTGGCTTCAATGCCCATACCCGGGAAAAAAACTCCGACATTAAACGGCAGGCCGACGGCCATATTCGGTGCGCTGATGATACCCTTTTCCGCCATGAGCATGGCGGTGTAATAACGAACGGCCTCTTTTTCCGTCAGGCCGAAGGCCTTGAGGGCGATAAGCGCTTTCATTCGCGGATCCGCCGGATGCACCAGCACTTTCACCGTGTTCAGGGAGATGCCGTAAATTTTCAGAAAATCACGCAGGTGCCCGAAGACAAGTTGCGTCAGATCGCCGATTTTTTCATTGACCGATTCC
>JAKAYZ010000362.1 GCA_021816165.1 Planctomycetota bacterium
GGCGAGCCCCGGTGGGCCAGTTTGCGTATCTCCTCCTGGGTTAATACTCCTCTCTGTTGGAGCAATTCTGCCCCATCTTCAGAAATACCCGTGGACTGGGTTGCCGTTTTAAGCGGTGCAAACGCCGCATCCTTTCCGCTGGCAAATTCTTGAATTTCTTTGCTGATGCGCATCGAGCACCAGTCATGGCCGCACATGGCGCAAAAATCGGTGTCTACTTCCAAGTCTTCGTCATGCAGCGCCCTGGCGGTTTGGCCATCAAATGCCAATTCGAACATCTTCGGCCAGTTGAGCGCCGCCCGCGCGCGGGACATATCATCGTCCCATTGCCGGGCACCGCCGATGCCGCGTGCAATATCACCCGCATGCGCAGCTATCTTGTAGGCAATGCATCCCGCCTTAACGTCCTGTGCCTTGGGTAATCCGACGTGCTCTTTAGGAGTGACATAGCAAAGCATCGCCGCACCGGCACGCGCCGCCTCGGTTGCCCCAATCGCACTGGTAATATGATCGTAGCCCGGAAATACATCGGTTGTCAGCGGACCAAGTACGTAAAATGGCGCATCATCGCAAATGCGCTGTTGTAATTGCATATTCAGGGCGATTTGATCCATCGGTACATGCCCAGGGCCTTCTACCATCACCTGCACACCAGCTTCCCGCGCTCGCAAGACCAGTTCGCCCAGGGTTTGCAGTTCCGCCAATTGTGCCGCATCCGTGGCATCGGCGCAGCAACCGGGGCGGAGTCCGTCACCAAGTGAATAAGTGACATCGTACTGCCGCATGATGGCGGAAATGTCGTCAAATAATTCATACATCGGGTTTTGCTTGTTGTGGACAATCATCCACTTGGCCAGCAAGCTGCCACCCCGGCTTACAATGCCCGTGAGGCGGTTCTTTACCAACGGCAAATGTTCTTTTAATACACCGGCGTGAATGGTGAAGTAGTCTACTCCCTGCTGCGCCTGGCGTTCAATTTCCTTAAGAATGATGTCGTAATTCAGGTCTTCAAGCTTTCGGCCGATGATCATGGAATAGATCGGTACAGTTCCAATTGGAATGGTGCTGTTATCTATAATCGCCTGACGACATTCAACCAGATTGCCGCCAGTGGAAAGATCCATGAGTGTGTCGGCACCGAATTTTTGTGCCCATTTAAGCTTTTCAACCTCTTCGGCCGTATTCGAACTCACCGGCGAAGCGCCGATGTTGGCGTTGATTTTGGTGCTGACCATTCGGCCAATGGCCATCGGATCCAGCCGCTTGGGTGCTGTTTGCCCGCGCAGGGTGTTGGGGTCATCAATTACCTGCCACCGTTGATCAACCGTTTGATTTACCCACAACTGCGACGCAGCATCGCGAGCACCTGGGTGTCCGACGGGTGGTAGCGACGGTGAATCGATATCCAGGGGAGACTTTGCATACGCCTGGCCTGCGGATCCGGCCAAGTGACGGATGTTGGCCGGAATGACCAAGCGGCCGCGCGCCACTTCCTGCCGGATAAACTCCGGGCTTTGGGCTTCACGCTGGGCCACCCGCAGCATCTGAGGCGTAATTACGCCTGCGCATGCAAACTCGTACTGCGTGACAAGGTTTTTAGATACATCGCTGCGAATCATCAATAGACTCCTTCAAGCATTTTGGGCCGCCGGGCGGGATTGATGCGATATCCGTTAGAAGAGTCGCATTCCCTACGCCGGTACAAGCCGGGTCAGGTTCCAAGGGTTTATTCTCAGTCCAATTGCGGACACCCCTAGCGATTGGCAGATTGTAACACATTTGTCCGCCGGCGCAAGATGTCGTGGCCACCAAATTCTGCAATTTCCCCGCCACCACCTTTTTTTGTGCAACCAATTACACTCGGCGGGACGTGGCAGACTGTGACGAACAGCCCGGACTTATCGATCACACCGGTGGTAAGGAAAGCCTTATGGTGAACCAGCCACCGACCTGCGTTTCCACGTCTACCATTCCACCGCAGTTGTCGACGGCCTGACGCACAATGGCCAAACCCAGTCCGCTGTGGCGGGTCAGATCTGATCGCGCTGTATCGCCCCGCCAGAATCGCTCAAAAACCATCGAGGTTTGATCGTGGGGTACTCGGCTGCCCGTATTGCCAAATTCTAAAATGACGTGAGCCGACTCACGGCGCATATTTATGCGAATGGTACCGCCATCGTCTACATAACTGACAGCATTTTCAAACACGTTACGAATTGCTATGCGCAGTAATTCCTCAGGGGCGTTTACGCCAAGACTGTCGATAAGTTGCAACTCCAGACGTATTTGCCGTGATTGCAGAAGCCCCTGCCATTCGTCGGCATAGCGCCGAATCATCTCGGCAGGTTGGCTGCGGTATTCACGTTGTGCCAACTTCGGTTTGGCCTCCAGCCGCGCCAGTGTGAGGAAGTTTTCCACCAGATGCTGCATGTGCAATTCAACCGCGAGAAATTCTCCAATCATCCGCTGATATTCTGTCGGGTCGCGCGGACGGGAAAGGGCCAATTCGGCGGAGGCACGCATGCTGGCCAATGGTGTTCGCAATTCATGAGCGATGTCGGCTGTCATCGCCTTTTCGCGTCGCATGGCATCTTCAATACGCTGGAGCAATTGATTAAGTCGATCCACAATGGGAATTAATTCAACGGGTACACCACCAACAGAAATTCGATCGCTCAAATCGTTTACGCCCACACGTGTAATTTCTTCGGCAATAATGCCCACAGGACGAAGCCCGCGCCCAAGCAGCCACCAAATGATCCATGCGGATAGTAAGGTTGCTGCGGAACAGGCAATAATCAGCGACCATTGCAGGCTATCCAGCGATGCGTCAAGCTCGCCTGTCGGTCTGGCTACAGCAATCATAAATTGTCGGTGATTCGAGCTTCGATTGATTCCGTTCTTGGCGGCATCACTTGGACGACGCTCCGCAGCTTGGCTCTGGCGGGTGTTACCTCGTGGGTCCTGGTGTCCTTGCTGGTGCCCATCGTGCTCTATGTCCTCGCGATCACCGCGGGAAGAGCGAATGACAAACTCCCTCGCCGCGTGCCCATCAGCCAAATGGATTTTGACAAATTGTCCGGTGAATGAGTGCGGTTGCAAAAATTGCAGTGACCTGTGGTTTAATTCGGGGGCCAGGAGCAGGGGGCGACCGTGCGGGGTCCAAATTTCATAAAATCGCGGCAAAGTCAGTGCGGACTGGCGATCCTGTGCCGCAGAATCGCTGCCCACATGCACGTTGCCGCGGGAATCCCAGTCCAGCGCGCTGATAAGCAGAGCAGTGCGTGTTCGAAGCGAAAGATCAAAACGGGACGCAAATGCCTGGTACAGACCCACATAAAGCGTAATGCCAAGAATTGCCAGTAAAATGGCGATAGCCAGAGCACAGGACAGCGTGAGTTGTATACGCAGCGAATATTTCATTCCGTTTCCGCCAGGACATATCCCAATCCACGTCGGGTATGAATGAGGCGGCAGCCTGCCGCGGCATCAATCTTCTTTCGTAATAAACCAATAAATACATCCACTACATTGCTTTCCGGCGCGGAATCACCACCGTGCGTATGATCCCAGATATCCGAGCGCGAAACCACCTGCCCTTTCCGCATGGCCAGATATTCGAATATGGAGTATTCGCTTGCGCTTAGCAGCACCTCAGAGCCATTGTCAGGTCGATACACTCGCCTCGCGTTTAGATCCATAATCAAGGGGCCGATCCGCAACGTCGCCGAATCCACCTGATAGCGGCGACGAATCAGTGCACGCACCCGTGCCATTAATTCCTCTAAAGCGAATGGCTTCA
>JAKAYZ010000363.1 GCA_021816165.1 Planctomycetota bacterium
AGATCGCCGCGATTGCCGCGGCAACTGATGATGCCAATGGGCAAGCGCTGCCACAGGTCCATTATGCATCGATGGATGCTTGTCAGGAAAGGACGCTTTAAGTGATATATAATGTCCACTGTTATTGTTCTTTTTTAAAGGATCGGTGTTTTATGATTCAAGCCAAAGGTTATGCCGTACAGAGTGCCACTTCCCCCCTGGCACCTTTTGCCTTTACCCGCCGGGTGCCCGGCCCCAATGATGTACACATCGAGATTCTCTACTGCGGCATCTGTCACACGGATCTGCATCAATGCCGCAATGACTGGGGTGGTTCGACTTACCCCATGGTTCCCGGCCATGAAATTATTGGACGCGTGAAGGCCGTCGGCGCGGCAGTTACAAAATTGAAGGCTGGGGATTTCGCCGGCGTCGGCTGCATGGTGGATTCGTGCCGGCAATGTGCGGCCTGTCAGGCGGATCTTGAGCAATACTGCGAAAATGGAACGCTCTGGACTTACAATTCAAAACAACGCGACACCAACGAAACCACTTACGGCGGCTACTCGGATCAGATTGTCGTTGAAGAACGCTTCGTGGTTAAGGTGCCGGCCACACTTGATTTGAAAGCCGCCGCACCGTTGCTGTGCGCCGGCATTACCACCTATTCACCGCTGCGGCATTGGAAAGTCGGTCCAGGGCAAAAGGTGGGGGTTATCGGCCTGGGCGGCCTGGGGCACATGGGCGTTAAATTTGCCAAAGCGATGGGATCGCATGTGGTTATGATCACAACATCGCCGGATAAAGCGAAAGATGCCTTGCGGCTCGGTGCCGATGAAGTGTTGATCTCGCGCGAGCCGGCCGCGATGACCCGGCATGCAAAAAGTTTCCATTTCCTGCTGAACACCATTCCCAACGGTCATGATCTCAATCCGTACGCCGCACTGCTGAAGCTGGATGGCACGATGGTGCTTGTTGGAGCCTTAACCGCGCTTGAACCCCCGCTCGCCGGCGCGAGCATTATTCATGGCCGCCGCAGGATCGCAGGCTCGGCCATCGGCGGCATGGCCGAAACGCAGGAGATGTTCGATTTCTGCGCCAAACACCATATCGTCAGCGATGTGGAGGTTATCGCGATTCAAGATGTCAACAACGCATTTGAACGTCTGAAGAAAAATCTGGTGCGGTATCGCTTTGTTATTGATATGGCAACATTACGGGCAGGAAAATAAAAGTATGTCCGGAAAGCCGCAGGCGTGCTGTTCATTTGCAAGCTTGAGTGCGGTACGGCGGCGGCGGGGATTGCCATGTGGCGGTGCCTGCCGGGCAACCCCCGGAAAATTCGACTGGGACCGACTATGCCCGGATAAGACCGCGTGTATTTGCCTTCACGGGAAAATCATGTAATATCGCAATCGTGTCAGGAAACGGTCGTTGTCGTTTGGCCGGGCGAAGTGCGTTGATGCACGGATGCCCGGGAAGAGTTGTTGGCAACTTTATGGAATTTTCCTCATGCGAACCATGTTATTACCTGATGCCCAACGTTATGCCACGCTGAATGCCGAAGCACTGCGATCAGAATTTCTCATTGAATCGCTATTTACCGCAGGGCAGATCGATTTACACTGGTGTGAAGCGGACCGTGCCATTATCGGTTCAGCGGTACCGGCGGCGCAAGGGTTATCGCTTGAAGCGCCACCGGATATGCGGGCAGCCTTTTTCTGCCAACGCCGGGAACTCGGCATACTGAACATAGGTGAAAGCGGCAGCGTTACGGTGGATGGGAAGGCTTTTAAGCTTGATAATCTGGATTGCCTGTATGTGGGCATGGGCTGCAAAGACATTCGCTTGAGCAGCCAACGCCCCGAGGCACCATCGCGCTATTATCTGCTGAGTTATCCGGCGCACAGCAGCCATCCGATTGCGTTGGCCCGCAAAGCCGATGCACAGGCGGTGCAGCTTGGCTCCGCGAGCACCTGCAACAGCCGCACGATTTACAAATACATCCATCCCGACGGCATCAAAAGCTGCCAACTGGTCATGGGCTTTACACAGTTAGATTCCGGCAGCGTGTGGAACACCATGCCGCCGCACACGCATTTACGCCGCTCGGAAGTGTATCTCTATTTTAATATGTCCGCCGACGCCCGGGTTTTTCACCTCATGGGCCGGCCCGATGAAACGCGTCATCTGGTCGTTGCCGACCAGCAGGCTGTTATTTCGCCCGCCTGGTCCATTCATGCCGGTGCCGGTACCGCCGCGTATGCATTCTGCTGGGGTATGGGCGGTGAAAATCAGGCATTTAATGATATGGACACTCTTACCGTCGGCGATTTAATCTAACGGAGATTATCCAACATGTTCCACAGACGCGGAAGTCCGGCCCTGCTGGCTGGTCTGATCATTGCGGCAACTTTGAGCCAATTCAGTCAAGCTGGTCAAGCCTCCACGCTTACGCGCGCTGAAATTCGGTCGCAAATTCAGCGCTCTGCCAAGGTTGAAATCTCCATGCTTCCGCGTTACCCGCGGACCGGCTGGGTACACGGCGTATTGTATATCGGCTTAATTGATTTATACCGTGCCACGGGAAATAAAAGCTTCCTTGAGCCGGTGCTGAAAATCGGTGAGCGGGTGCATTGGCACCTCCGGCACGCGAGCAAAAAACTCAACGGCCAGATATCCGGCAACTCCTATTGTTTCGGGCAGGCCATTACCAGCATTTATGCGCTGCAGCCGGGCAAAGCAACGCTGGTACCGCTGCAGGCACGGTGCAATCAGATGCTGAAATATTTCCAGACCGCCGGGGATAATCCCAACAAGCTGGCGTGGTGGTGGTGCGATTCACTTTTCATGGCCCCCACAACATTCGCTCATCTTTCCGCGCTCACGCATAACGCTCGATATGTCGATGCCATGAACAGGCAATGGTGGCTGGTAACACACCTGCTGTATGACAAAAAAGAGCACCTGTTCTTCCGGGATCACCGCTTTCTCAACAAAACCGCCGCCAATGGGCAAGGTATTTTCTGGTCGCGTGGCGAAGGCTGGGTGCTGGCCGGCACCGCCCGTGTGCTCAAATATTTGCCGGAAAACTTTCCAGCGCGTCCGCGATATGTCAAATTGTTCCGGCAAATGGCCACGAAAATAGCTTCTTTGCAGGGACCCGATGGAATATGGCGGCCCAGCCTGTTGGATTTCAAGGAATTTCCAACGCCGGAAAGCAGCGGAACGGCTCTGGATTGCTACGCTCTGGCATGGGGAATCAATCATCATGTGTTAAACAGAAAGCAATTTCTGCCGGTGGTCGCCAAAGCCTGGGCCGGTCTGCTGGCCATGCGCAATAAGGCCGGCGATCTGGCCCATGTTCAAAAGCCCGGCGATCGCCCCGCCATGGTCACTGCCAGCGTAACAAAACCTTACGCATCCGGCGCATTTATCATGGCGGGCGTACAAATGATGAAACTCGCCCCGCTGAAACTCCCGCCGATACCCAAACTAAAACAATAGCCCGCGTTCTTGGCCAATACGGTGGGCGTAAGAAGTTCAGACTGACCTGCCAGGCGGGCCGTTATTGCCCGACGGAGGGTGTGGTTGGGGTTGTTGCCGGTGCCGTTGCCGGCATACTCGGCGGGCGGTAGGAAATTTTGCACAAGACCGTTCGCGGGCCATCAATGAGATTCACGCCGGTGGGCAGTTCATAGCGGATATGATGCTCCACCCAGCCATCGGTGGTGGTGATGGAAGGCGTGATATTTAAAAATGCAACCACACGGTCGCGCACGGGCGCCAGGTCGCCGATGAGCATTTTCCGCCC
>JAKAYZ010000364.1 GCA_021816165.1 Planctomycetota bacterium
GCATAAGTGACGGCACGACTGGCTTAGACGCCATCTAACAGCCTGTTTGGAAACTCCGCTTGGCACGCTATGGCGGGGTGAATTTGGCGCGCATGCACCATGCACGCGGCTAAATGGGGTGGCGGGTGTGAAACGGCTGGCAGGGTGTCCGCATTGCCACTTGTGCCGCAGCCATCGCGCCAATTGCTTCGGCGAAACATGTAACGCCTGGAAGAAAACGCAAATTACAATATCCCTTATCCCGAACTCACGCTTTCAAACAGGCTTTAAGCGGAACCTATTGGCGAAGCGGTAAGCCCCGACACATCGCAGCTCTGCTGATAGATGGAAAGGCTGTTAAGCCGCGGCCGGAATACCCAGCTTTTGGCGATAATAGGCAATTGTCCGCAGCAGGCCATCGCGGCGGCTGACGGTAGGCTCCCACCCCAGCAGTTTTTTGGCAAGGGTGATATCCGGACAGCGCTGGCGCGGATCATCGGGTGGCAAAGGGGCGTGGCGGATAACACTTTTTGATCCGCACAAATCTCTGATTTCTTGGGCGATCTGCATAACCGATACCTCATCGGGGTTACCGATGTTGACGGGCAGGTGGTAGTCCGGCGATTCCATCAACAGCAGGAAGCCGCGAATTTCGTCATCCACGTAACAGAGCGACCGGGTTTGCGACCCATCCCCCTGAACGGTAAGCGGTTCACCTTGAAGAGCCTGCTTAATAAATGCCACCACCACCCGGCCATCATCCACCGCCAAACGGGGTCCGTAGGTGTTGAAAATGCGGACGATCCGGGTGTCCACACCGCGTTCCCTGTGATAGGCCATGGCGGCGGCCTCCATGAAGCGTTTACTTTCATCGTACATGCTGCGCATGCCGACGGAATTAACATTTCCCCAATAGGTTTCCTTCTGCGGATGCTCCAGCGGGTCGCCGTAGCATTCACTGGTGGAGGCGACGAATATCCGCGCCCGGCATTTTTCAGCCAGTTCCAGAAGTTCGATGGTGGTAATGGCGTTGACTTTAAGCGTGATTACCTGCTGCTTGACATACCCCACCGGACTGGCCGGGCTGGCCAGATGCCAGATGCGGTCAAATGTCTGACCTTTTAACTCCGACGGCAGTCCGCGGGCCAGATCGGCGGTGATCAATTTAAACTTGGGATGGGTTCTGAGGTGGCTGATGTTTTCGCCTGAACCGGTAATCATGGAATCTACACCGGTGACTTCATGGCCCATATCGAGGAGGCGGTCGGTTAAATGCGATCCTAAAAATCCCGCCGCTCCCGTTACCAGCACCCGCTGCACACTTGAATTCATCATGCACGACATCCGATTTCAATCGAAACAGTTACCCAAACCGAAGTTATATTAACCGAAAAAACCACCATTACACGTCATCGTCCCGGTCATACACATCGGCATAAATGTTTTTATGCGCCAGCCGCCACATCAGGACAGGCCGAATCACCAGGATGGCCGCCAGATAGATGCAGGCGATGCCGAGTGTCATGACCAAGCCGAGGCTCGCGATGCCGCGATCGCGTCCAAGGGCCAGAAATCCGAAGGCGGAACAGGTGACAAATGCACACATCAGCAGGGCGCGTTCACTTACATCCCAGAAGCGCCATACCCGGCGTGGATTATGCATACTCTCACGATATCGATGCGTCATAAATACGCCGTATTCATGTCCAGCCCCGATTAATATCGGCATGGCAAAAAAATTAGCGAAGTTCCAATTCAGATGTAAAAGCCCCATAACGCAGGCCAGCATCGGCAACCCGAGCAGCAAAACGCTGACGGTAAGAACGGTTTGCCCGATCCGCCGCAGGTCGATAAAAACAATAATTAGTACCAGCGCCAGCGCCAAAACAGTGCACTGCGTAAATGCCTGTTTAATTGACTTGGTGGAATCGTAAAGCTGGGGTGCAATGCCGGTCAAATTCATATCGGCAGGCACCAGACCTCCAACGCGCGAGGCCCCAATGCCTTTGATTCCCCGCAGCGCCCGGACAAAATCGTGCAGATTTTTGTCGATCCATAGATTCCAACGCGGATAAATATAAAGCGCCCAAACCCCGGATCGACCAATGAAATGACTCCGCACCTCCGACGGAAGTTGGTGCGGGCGAATGGGTGGTGGCGATAGCGCGGTGGCGAGTTTTTGCAGCGAGTGCACCCACTGATGCTGCCACAGGTTGAGGCGGACGGCGGCAATAGCCGGCGACATGCGGTGCAGTGCGGTCGCAAGCGCATCGAGTGCATGGGCGGCGGCGGTCTGGTGCCCATGGTGCATCTTCATGGACGCCGCCAGGTTTCGCACGGCGCTAAAAAGGGGCGCTATATCGGCCGAATGCAATGCGGGAGGTGGCTGCCAGACAATAGAAGCAAGCTGTCGACTTCCACGTGAGAGAAGCTTTTGATTATCGATGGCGTCGTAAAGGCTGCTGGTGGAGATAATTTGTGAATTGGGTTTTATGGTGCGGTTCAGGCGCAACTGTAAGTTGCCCAGCTTCCGCGGGTGGTGCGATAGCACCACGGCGTACCAGGAGGGCATATCTTTAATAAGCGCAACGGATCGGAGGCCAGGTGCCTGGAGTTTGAGTAAATTGGGGTCGAACTTTACGTTGAGGGCGAAGGGGCACAGTCCCCCGATTACAGCGAGCCAGAGCGCCAAGGGTCCAAAATTGAGCCAATTGGCCCGGGGTGGGGGTTTGTGAAGCGAATATCGCCTCGCGGTGGGAACCGACTTGAGCCTCGGGGGCCATAAGGTCAGCATGGCCGGGAGCACGGTAAAGCCCGCGACAAGCGAGAAGAGCAGCCCGCCCCCGGCAATGAGGCCCAGTTCCGCATCGCCGGTGAAGTGTGTAGTCAAAGCCACCAAAAACGCGGCCGATGCCCCGCAGCAGGCCGTGGCCACCGCCGGGCCGGAATAGCGGAACACGCGCATCCATACGGCCGCCGGGCGGGAATAGCGGCGTACCTCATGCCGGTAGCGAACCAATATTTGAATAATATAATCCATACCGATGCCGATCATCGCGATGACAAACACCGTTGAAAGAAGATTAAGTCGGCCGACTGCGAGCGTGGCATAGCCAAACGTCCATGCGATGGCCGCCACCAATGAAAGCCCGGCTGCCACGGCCAGCCATACCGATCGCAGCATTAAAATCAGCCCGATGACGACCACCGACATGGCCAGGGCCTCGGCCCAATTGGTATCGTGCGTGGTGATGCGCATCTCATCGGCGGCCAGCACGGGGCGCCCGGTCAGACCGAAACGAAATTCCGAAGCATAAGGTCGGGCGGCCTGCTTCACGGCGGCCTGAATCTTCTCCAGTGGTCGGGATACTGCGGCCAATGAATCGTAGGTAAAACGGGGGTACACATTAATGACCAGCAGATAGCGACGGGCGTCGCTGGCGGCATGAAAATAATAATACCCCTGGTCCGCCGGGGTGGGGGCACCTCCGGGCATTAAGATGTGGCCAATCGCCTGCCCGAGAGCGGGATTTTTGTGAGGATACCTCAGCGATACGCGCAGTGAGTCGGCCAGGCGGTGCAAAAACACCATGCCACGTTCGCCTGTGAGCGGGAAGTGTGTAAAGAGCGTCAGCAACCGGTTTTTGCCCAGCAACCGGTTTTTCAATGCAGATTGACCGGTGAACAATTGCGCCAGCCGGGCCACCATGGGTTGGGCGGCAGCGGCCTCGGCCACCTGCCGATGGGATGCAAAGCAGATGGCGCGGGTGCCGAGCTTTTTCATGGGCACATGGGAGTCAACTGCCT
>JAKAYZ010000365.1 GCA_021816165.1 Planctomycetota bacterium
ATCTGGGGCTGGCCAGTGCCACACCACCCCAGAAGGTGGCCTGATTGAGCGGCACGCAGACAATCCCCAGCAAAACCACCCGTGGCCAGTCTTTTGCTGCGGGTAGAACAAATTTGCGACCGATCGCCAAAATCAAGCCAATGGTTAATGCGGCGATAAGGAAACGCAAAACACCGCCTGAAATGGGTGGGATGGTGGCGACCGCGCAACCAACCGCGATGGGCGTCCAAGATGCGAGAAAAGTCATAAGAAGCAAGGCTGACAAGTCGACCGGGGGAAGTGGCTGCCGCTCGTGCATAGGATGCTTCAAACCTGAAATTTGGGTGTCCCCGCCAGCCATCATAAATTCTGCCATGAAGCGCTCAGCGCGCCGCTGATAATAACCGAAGTGCGCTGCGGGTTGTAGAGTCTGGGCAGGAGTGACTTGGCGCGATAAAATGCGGCGATTCTGTAAGAGCCGTCGTAACCTGCACTGCCGGAGAACTCCATGAAAAGCCGAGTGTCTTCCCCCGCAACACGAATCCGCCGGGTAATTGCAGGCCGATGTGGGCCATCAAGGCGACAAGCGCTTACGTTGATGATTAGCGGCACCCTTTTGGTGACGTTTGCCGCCCTTCATGCGACGGCCCATGGGGTGCCTTTTTGCGATACGGTAGCCAATGATTTGCACTTCAAGCGTGGCCATGTGAATTACCTACCAGCCTATGGCAGGGTGATGGATACGTTCCGTCGCCGGGGATTGCCTCCTTGGCCGATCATGGACAAACTGCTTTGGCGACATCCCAGGCGAATCAGCGCTTTGGTGTACGCCTTGGATCATGCATCACATGTGGCAGCACTTCGGGACCGTTTTTTGAGAAATACCAGCCTCATGGGCCCCGGGATGCCACTACCGCACCATTGGAATTATGGTCGGGGTGATGCCGCCATGGATATCGCCGGTTATCTTGCGCTGCGTTCCGGTGAATTTTATGCATCAGGCGATAAGTTGCGCGGTGCGAACTATGCGCTCGCATCGGTCCTGCTTTCGGCGCAGTCTGCGCCCGTAACGGGACGGTATTTGGATTTATTTCTTTCCGTTCGGCTGCTGCAGAATTTACATGTGCGGGCAAAGGTTATGAAATTGCCGCCCTACCGTGGCGTGCCGCCAAAGCTGGCCGACATCTACGGCTACAGTTTTCGGTCGTTGTATTCCTATTTTGATACACCAGCCCAGCGTGCAACGTTTGTTGCCCTGTATAAAAATGCGAGGACGCAATACCGTCGCGTGGCAAAACTTTTGACGCCGCTGGACAAAGTCTGTCACGCGGCAGGTAAGGACCATGGTAGGCTCACGACCCTGCAAAAAAAGCAGATAAGCGAGGACATCAATGCGGGTTTTGCCGCATGCGTGGATATCCACAACGTTTTTTATCTCCTGAGCAACGCGGGCTATCTTCAGCAGCAGGCGGCACAGCATCAAAAGCCATGGATTGCCCACGCCATCCGCAGTGACCTGGCACGGGGCTTGGCCAAGCTGCTGCGAGAGAGCCAATTTTCAAGCCGCGATAAGGTTATGATCCGCGCGTGGCTGTTCGATCTGGCGAAGGAACCTTAGACCGGGGCACGTGGGTATGGTTGTATCGATTAAGATAGTGTCATGGATGAAACCGCACGTCCAGCCATCAGCGTTCTTATGCCGGCCTACAACGCCGAGAGATATCTGCGGCCAGCCATTGAATCGATTTTGGCCCAGTCCTTTCCTGATTTTGAATTCATTATTATTGACGACGGGTCAAGCGACCATACATCGGCGATTGTTGAAAGTTACAGTGATGCGCGGATACGCCTCTTTAAGCAGGCCAATCGAGGATTGGCTGCCACACTGAATCGTGCAGTTCAGCTATCAAGGGGACACTTGCTGGCCCGGCAGGATGCCGACGATGTGGCACACCCGGAGCGCTTTGCAAAACAGAAGGGCTTTCTGGACAGCCACCCGGAAATAGCCATGGTGGGAAGCGCTGCGGAAATATGGGTGGAGGATAAACCAAGCGGGCGATATCACCGACACCCCTGCGACCCGGCGGATCTGGCCCTGGCGATGCTGTTTGACAATTATTTTGTGCACAGTTCGGTAATGATTCGCAAGGCGGCCATGGACGAGGTTGGCCCGTACACGTCGGCCAGAGACCGGCAGCCGGAGGATTTTGAACTCTGGTCGCGCCTGGCCAGACGATGGGCCCTGGCCAATTTGCCGGACAATCTTGAAATCTATCGCGAGCGGTCTGGCAGCATCTGCCGCACCGACGATTTTGAAGGCAATTGCATCATGATCGCCTCCGAAAATATTGCCTTTGCACTCGGGCGCAAGGAACCGATGGAGATCGATCGTCATTTGGCGTCCCTGATGCGCGGCCAGCGACCTGGCGGCGAAAAGATCGACCTTGCAGCGATCGAAGCGTTGCTGGCAAACTTGGTGAACCGAATCGGTACGCGGTTCGGCATTTCAGACGCCGAAAACTGGAATGCGGCAATTAAACGGCGCGAGGCGCTGCGGCATCAGTATGATCGTTATTATTCCCCATGGAGTTTTATACGAAAGTTGCGACGCCGGGCGGGAATGACGGCACAAATGGTTCACTCATTGATAAAATAATGCAATTCGCGCGAGGCTCGGGAGTGTGCATGCCCTGCAACATTTACGGGCTGTGCGCCACGCGTTGATCAATTCAGCTTTTTTGCAATGCGCGACGCCAACGACGGTACCGGCTCCGGCAGTGGGCCATAGCAGCGTTCCCAATGATGGCGAAGATTTTCGCGGTATTGGTTTAATACATTATCCAGAGCACCGACCGAAAGCGAAAAGCGGCTTTCCATTCGCCGGGCCAGACGTATCAGCAGCTTTTGCAGCGATTCATACTTAACACCATGGACGGCAGGATTCTGCCCCCGGATCAAGGCCGCCAGAACACGATGCGATGATCTCACCCACAGGCTGCCACTGGCGTGGGCAATATTCTCGCTTGCAAGCATGACGCCGTTGGCGTCAAAATTAGTCGTATCGCAGATGCTGCCCGGATGCACGCGGTAGACGATCAGCACCTCCGGCAGATTGGCCATCGGATACCTCCGCCCGACGCGGGACCAGAATTCATAATCCTCATGCCGTCGTGACTCAACTTCGGTGAAGGTGCCTACGGCCTGAACAACTTCCCGCCGCACCATGACAGAACTGTTAACCAAAAAATTCTCAAAGAGCATTGAAAATGCCAATTCTGGTGGCGATGACGGATGGCGATAAAAACGGCCCGTTGAGCTGTTGTTTTCCCATATTTCCGCACACGTCCCGACAAGCCCAATTTCCGGATGGGCATCCAGAAAAGCCCGCTGCTTTTCCAGCCGTTCCGGCAACGACAAATCGTCCGAATCCAAAAAGGCAAGATACTGGCCACGAGCTTTTTCCACAGCCTTGTTGCGTGCGGCCGCCACACCGGCATTGGCCTGTTGAATCAGGTGCACGCGCGCATCGGAAAATGCCCGGACTTTTTCAGCCGTGCCATCAACAGAGCCGTCATCCACCACGATCAATTCAAGATCAGTTAAGGTTTGATTCAGCACCGACTCGATGGCGGTGGAAATATACGCATCGGCGTTGTAGGCCGGCATAATAACGCTTACCAACGGCTTGCCAACACTTTTAGCCATCACCAACCATTCCGAAGCAAACTAAAGCGTTTACCATCTCTGATATTAGCAGAAAGAACTGGTCCGGGCCGCATCACACCGCTTCAATCGTCAACCACCCC
>JAKAYZ010000366.1 GCA_021816165.1 Planctomycetota bacterium
AAAGTGTTTGGGCAGCGCACTGGGCTCGATGCACGCGCTGCGCAGCCGTGTATTGTTGCGCACTGTCGAGGCGACGATCCACGGGCGCCGACTGACGCTGATCGATCTGGCTCGTGCATGGTTCAAAGTGGCGCGTGTCGCTACAATGAAATCATCAATCAGGGGACCAAGTATCCCATGGCAATTCATCAGATGAAGAAAATCCGCAGGTTTTGGACTGCCGCCCCTCAAAATACCATCTAATGCGATCAATTTCGGACGCACTAACAAGTATTTGGTGAACACACGCGCTGATCTCTCTGAGCTCAGGTATATTTATATAAAAATCACCAAATAAAGAATTACCTTCAAGAGAGGCAATGGAGATAATCCATTCATCATTCGCATACTTACTGCGACCCACCATAACAATAATTCTCTTACTCCTAAAATTAACTAATAGCGATCGCGCCCCAAAATATCTTATAAATCTTTTAACTTCGAATTTCGATTGGACTGAAAGCCCATCCTTCATCAATTTTAATAGCTCACTACCCCTAACCCTCCGTAAGCCGGAGGTCATCCTAAAACACACATGGGGCGTCCCATTGGGATCCATACTTTTCTGCCTACCGTAGATGACGTTACCGCATCGTGATATCGAAGCCTGCTGCCTCGTGGCGAAGGCATCCAATCCGGGACGACCATGTGAACATATTGATTTCTATGCACTCATATAGCACCCATCCGATTCATGCTTCTTTTGGCTTTCAGTAATGGCCTTTCTATACAGGCAGATCAAAAATTGGAAAATCGCCAGGCATCATCTGGTCCGTCGGCATCTCATCGGTCGGTATTTTTCCTGGCTCGGGTTCGTTAGATGGATTTGGCAACGAGTCGGGGTTGGGATTGGGGTTAGGGTTGGAGTCAGGAGGTGGTGCGCAAGGTTGCGGGGCAGGCGGAAGCGGCAAGTCTGGAGGCAGGGGGGGTTTACCATGGCCGGTATACAACCCATTAAGCGCGACAAGCGCCTTAAATATTATCCTTAACGATAAAGGCAAAAGCCCAGATGGGTCTACAAAATTTACTGGATCCTGCAGCACATACCCATACAGGTTGGTATCCCCACCCGCGAACCCCAGCGGATCGCGCGTGGTCCAGCGCCCAATCACCGGATCGTAGTCCCGCGCCCCGAAGTGCACCAGCCCGGTTTCCGCATCGTACAGCCCGCCAGCAAACCCGAACGGCTGGAAGCCGGGGTTGGTGTCGCTGGTGATGGTGCCCCAGGCGTCGTAGCTGATCTGCTCGACGATGGCGCCCGTCGTGGTGTCGACCACTTCCACCGGGCTGCCCAGCGGATCGCTGATGATCCGGTAGGTCACCCCGCCTTGATCATCAGGTCCGGCACGTTCGGCCGGGTGCCGTAGATGAACGTCTTGATCACGTTGCCCTGGCCATCCAGCTCGGCAATGGGGTGGAGGCCGTCGGCATACAGGAAACCCTGCACCAGGGTGCCATTGATGGACTTGCCCACCCGCCGGCCCAGGCCGTCGTAGGTGTTGGTGATGGTTTCGGTGGGCCTTGGCCTGCGCACGGGTGTCGAAACTTTACTTCGACACGGACGGCGTGCGGAGGTTTCGCAAACCGCTCAATGATAAATGAAAGAATATTCAGCATATCGCGCAAAACCATCATAGAATATCTTGTACCCACCCAAGTTGGTCTTATTTATTTCAAAAATAAACACCTCACCACCATTGCGAGATACCTCTTCATGGTCAATTAATCGAAGACCACTCCCAAGATACTTAATCTTCGCATCCTGGCGATACAGAAACCACGAGTTATCAAAGGCGCTGGTAGCATCATAGTCGGCACAGCGAGAGTCCTGACTAAAATTAATGCCGATTAGATATTCATGATTTTCAGATTCATAGGCGGAAAAATCTTTTGTGAGCCATGGACAAATTTTACTACTATAAAGGTTGCGGGATCTCCATAGCTGATACATTGAGGCCACCCGTCTTCTAATGGTATAGTTTATCGAAGGCGCCACTTGTTTTTCGGGCTTCAATTTTCTCCAATTTCTTATGGCCCCGAAAAAGGGCCGTGTATTCGCCACGGCAAGGACTTGCCCACGGGCGTCATCTCGCTTTTGTCCAATTAAACCAGTTTTTGCCTTTGTGGGCAAGCCTGTCAAAATGTTCTGCAAACCAACGTGGGCATAATATGAAAAGTCATTAGGAGTAATGGCATCAATATGCCCAGCTTCTTCACCATTAGCGCCGAGATACCATCGAACTTTATTTGGATAAAATCTTGTTATCTCCTTCAAGCATGTCTGAGTCATGCATTTGCTTGGGAACGCCTCCCAGCCCGTGCCACGCTTTAAAAAAAGCACCCTTACGTGGTAACTAGCCGGTTCCCTTGCATAGACTCCAGGAACGCGTTCAAGAACGCCAAGCATCTGAGTCTGAGCCACCGCAAAGGGAGCTACCACACACATAAACGCATATGTTACGAAATTTCCAATAACATTGCGGCGCTTCATAAGCATCTCCTAAAGGTAGTCCTTCCTATGGCAAATGACACGGTGGGCGTTCACTGAATCACCACAAGTTCATGGTCCCCACTGTTCCATATTTTGTGGCGAATTGCCGGTCCGAGTATTATGCAACCGTGCGAAGCATGGAATGGTGGGCCAGATAACTTATCACCATGCATCCTAAATAGAGTCCTCCCAAAGGTATTCGTTCCTTTTCCCGGGGTTAGATTCATCACGTATGGGCCAAGGGATCCTAGCTCGTTATGTGGCGCACCTATCGACCATTTACCCCTAGGAATTGGCCCCACATTTGCGACGCTCTCCATTGCAGGGTTATTTAGCCCTTGGCCAAATGCCCCAGAATAGCCCCTGCTTATGAGAGCGGTCGCACCAGTTTGATTATTAACGTAGTAGAGATTACCCGTTGACTGGGAGTATTCCCAATACAAGCCACTCTCATCGATCCAATCCACCGGATCCTGCAGCACATAGCCGTACAGGTTCGTGTCCCCACCCGCAAACCCCAGCGGATCGCGGGTGGTCCAGCGCCCAATCACCGGATCGTAGTCCCGCGCCCCGAAGTGCACCAGCTCGGTGTCCGCGTCATACAACCCACCGGCAAAGCCGAACGGCTGGAAGCCCGGATTCGTGTCGGTGGTGACGTTCCCCCATGCGCCGTAAGTGATCTGCTCAACGACAGCGCCCGTCGCGGTATCGACCACCTCCACCGGGCTGCCGAGCGGATCGCTGATGATCCGGTAGGTCACCCCGCCCTTGATCATCAGGTCCGGCACGTTGGGCCGGGTGCCGTACACGAATGTCTCGACCACGTTGCCTTGGCCGTCCAGTTCGGCGATCAGATGAAGGCCATCGGCGTACAGGAAGCCTTGCACCAGGGTGCCATTGACTGACTTGCCGACGCGCCGGCCGAGGCCATCGTACGTATAGGTGATGGTTTCGGTGGGCGCCTTCACCTCCAGCAGGTGGCCCAGGGCGTCGTACTGGTAGGTCGTGCTGCCCGCGCCGGCCAGGCTGCCGTCCGCGGCATAGGTGTAAGGCACGCCGTTGTAGGACGTCAGCTGGTCATCCGCGTTGTAAGTGGCCGCCGTCTGACCATTGACGCTGATGCGATTGCCGTTGCCGTCGTAGCCGTAGCTGTCGATCACGCTGCCGTTCTCGCTCACCGAGGCCAGCCGGCCGCGGGCGTCGTAGCTGTAGCCCCATGT
>JAKAYZ010000367.1 GCA_021816165.1 Planctomycetota bacterium
GCCGCACCCGAATAACCCGCTCCGATAATTCCAATCATCATGATGCAGTCCTCATCTTTCCGAAATGGCGATTCAACGCCGCCACTTCAACGATCACCTTGATGATAGACTTTGGGGACACATAATGAAAATATATTATGGTAATAAATGTTATAAATAAAAGTAATGGTTCGCTCGGGCTGATGCGGCCGGTGGCGCAGGCGGCGGGCCACTGGTTCTGGGTTATAGACGTTCCAGCCAGGGGTTGGTGCGGCGTTCGGCACCGATGGTGGTGGGCGGACCGTGACCACTGCGCACCTGAGTTTCATCAGGCAGTTTCAATATACGAGCCAGGGAAGCGGCCATGTCGCGCGGACTGGAATCGGGTAGATCCGTCCGGCCAATTGAACCGGCAAAGAGCAAATCGCCGGCTAACAGCAAACCTTCGGTGGGGCAATACAACGCTACGTGTCCAGGGGAATGCCCGGGGGTAAATAACACGTGAAATTCTAACTTGCCCACATGCAGCATCTGCCCATCTTCCAGGTAGCCCGTTGCTTTGCGGGAGGGAATGACAAAGGGTAGAGCCATGAGCAAACTAACCGGTCGAATCAATTTAGGCTCATCGTATCGGTGAATCAGCACGCTGGCCTGCGGGTAGGAATCGGTGACCACCTGATGGTCTGCAATATGATCCCAATGACCATGCGTTAAAAGCAGCTGTGTGATTTGATAGTGTTGATGAGCGGCGATATTGAGCAGTGGCGCGACAGTGGAATGCGGTGCATCGACCACGGCTGCCACCCCTGTGGTGTCGTCCACAATAAGGTATCCATTGGTGGCAACCGGGCCACCGGTATTGACGTGAATTTTCATGGACCAATTGTACCCCAAAGGGAATGCCAGAGCCAGAAACTCAAGATGCGGCATGAGCTTGAGCACGAGGTGTAGGTTGTGATTGACGGATAGGCCTCAGGGGCAGTAGCCTTGGGGCTACCGGTGTGTGCTGTTGTAACCGCATTATATCAGGAATTCATGCTATGCCCATCAAGCCAACCGTTTCTGTCGTAACAAATTCCAGTGAACTTGCAGCGGCCGCAGCAGATGCTGTGATCCACGCGGCGAGGGAGGCCATTGAGGCCCGCGGTCGCTTCACCGTCGCCTTGTCCGGCGGTTCCACCCCGGAAAAAGCCTACGAATTATTGGCCCAGCCACCCAGAGTCGCACAATTGGATTGGTCACGAGTTCATATATTTTTTGGCGATGAGCGTTTTGTTCCGCTGGATGATCCTCGCAGCAACTATGGCATGGCGGCCCGAACGCTGCTGGCACACGTTCCAATCCCGCCGTCCCAGATTCTGGCGGTTCCAACACATATGGCCAGTGCGAGCGCCGCAGCCCAAGCGTATTGTAATATAGTGGCGAGCTATTTTTCGCTCAGTCCCGCGGATCCTCCTCCCAAGCTCGATCTTATTTTACTTGGCCTCGGAGACGACGGTCACACCGCCTCGCTGTTTCCAGGCAAGCCAGCACTTGATGAGCGCAGGGCGTGGTTTACTCATTCCTCGCCGGGCGTGTTGCCGCCGCCCGTGGAGCGCATCACCGCTACTTTTCCGCTGCTGAATTCCGGCAGATTGGTGATATTTCTAGTGGGTGGCGAAAAGAAGAAGGAGATCGTGCACGCCGTGCTGGCCGATCAAGCGCAAAAATACCCTGCTTCCCGGATAGCGCCAGATACAGGCAAGGTCATCTGGCTGCTCGACGCCGCTGCGAACGGGCCGGTATAACAAGGTGGAGAACTGCCTCCTTCGGAAGGCCAGGCCTGCGGCCGATCACGGTGCCGTAATAACGTTCCGCCGAAATACAATATTTGCGCAAATAGGTGCCTATAATACATTGTCAGAAAGGATTTGGTGCCATGCCCACAACTCTGGCCTTGAAATCAAAATCAGTGCGGTTGGTCATCGCGGATGTGGATGGCACGCTGGTTACCAGCGAAAAACGCCTTACCGCTGGTGCCCGCAGTGCGGTGCGAAAATTACATGCGGCCGGAATTAAATTCGCCATTACCAGCGGTCGCCCGCCGCGTGGGATGTCCATGTTGGTTCGGCCACTGCAGATTACTACGCCGATTGCAGCCTTCAATGGCGGGCTTTTTGTCCGGCCGGATTTAACTATCATTGACCAGAAGGTGCTGCCGGCCGATGTCGCCCACAAGGTTCTGCAAGCCGTTATGGATCATCATTTGGACGTGTGGGTGTATCGCGGGCAAGATTGGTGGGTATTGAATAAAAACGGTCCGCATGTGGAACGCGAAAGCTGGACCGTGAAGTTTAAACCTAAAATAACGGCTGATATGGACAAGGTGCTGGCCCAGGTGGTGAAAATTGTGGGTGTCAGCGATGACTTCGCGGCGGTGGCCCGGGCCGAGACAGATGTTCGCCGGGATTTTGGCCAGCATGTATCGGCGGCCCGCTCGCAGCCATATTATCTGGATATCACCCATCCGGATGCCAACAAGGGCGGGGTGGTCCGGCGACTGTCCAGAGAGCTTAAGATTCCAATGGCGCAAATCGCCACGATTGGAGATATGCCCAACGATGTGCTCATGTTTGCCCTTAGTGGAATCAGCATCGCTATGGGTAACGCAGATTCGCAGGTTCAGCGGGCGGCCCGACACGTGACTGCATCCAATGAAGAAGATGGTTTTGCCTTGGCGGTCGAGAAGTATATTCTTTAAGGCAGGCCGGGCAAAGCGGCTGCTGGAAAAGTGGGCAACTGAAAACCAAAAACAGGAGTTCAATATGGACCTGGGCATGATCGGACTTGGGCGCATGGGTGCGAATATGGTAGAGCGGCTGATGCACGGGGGGCATCGCTGCGTGGTGTTTGATGTCAATCCAGACAATGTCCACGCTTTAAGCGCCAAGGGTGCGGTGGGTACTGCCGCGCTCAATGAACTGGTGGAAAAGCTCCCCCAGCCCCGGGCGGTCTGGATGATGGTTCCCGCCGGTGCGGTGGATGCCACGCTCGAACAGCTTACACCGCTGCTGGAACCTGGTGATATGGTCATTGACGGTGGGAATTCTTACTATCACGATGACATCCGCCGCGCCAAAATGCTCAAAGAACATGGTTTGCATTATGTTGATGTGGGCACGTCCGGCGGCGTGTGGGGCGCGGAGCGCGGCTATTGCCTGATGGTGGGTGGCGAGACGGCCAGCGTGCAGAGGCTGGATGCGATCTTTTCCACTTTGGCACCAGGCATCCATGCTGCAGCGCGCACGCCTGGCCGCGAAAAGATGCCGCCCACCACCGCCGAAAATGGTTACCTCCATTGTGGGCCGCATGGGGCCGGCCATTTCGTCAAGATGATTCACAATGGTATTGAGTATGGCCTGATGGCTGCGTATGCCGAGGGCTTTAATGTTCTCCGGCATGCCCAGATTGGCAAGCGAAAGCAGTCTGCCGGCGATGCAGAAACCACGCCCTTGCGCACGCCGGAATATTATCAGTACGAGTTGAATTTAGCGGATATCGCGGAACTGTGGCGGCGCGGTTCGGTGATTGGTTCGTGGCTGCTCGATCTGACATCCATTGCATTGGCTAAAAATCCGGATATGCAGGATTTTAAGGGCCGCGTTTCCGACTCCGGTGAAGGTCGCTGGACTATTACCGCCGCAATTGATGAGGCTGTTCCCGTTCCCGTGTTAAGCGCGGCGTTGTATGAACGCTTCAGATCTCGTGGCGAAGCAGATTTTA
>JAKAYZ010000368.1 GCA_021816165.1 Planctomycetota bacterium
CAGGTTTGTTGCGGCCATGAAAATCAGATCCGCCGGTCACCGCGAGATTGTAGTGCCGGGCGATGTCCTTAAATAACGCGCTGTCTTGTGGCCGGTGGTCGGCGTGCCAGACTTCAATCCCATCCAGTCCCATGTCCACCAGGCTACCCACCAGCGTTTGCAGTTCGGTGGGGTTAACAATCGCCAGATGCACCGGGTGAGCCAGCGTGGCCAAGCCGCCAGCGTTGTGAATGCACGCAATGGCTTGGCGCGGGGTAAGACGGGCCTTATCAAAATAGGCGGATCCCCCGGAGCCTAAATACACATCAAAAGCCTGTTTGACGGAGGCTACACAGCCGGAATCCACCAAAGCCTGGGCAATGTGGGGCCGGCCCAGTACAAAGGGTTGTCCGGCTGGAATGTTTTTCCGGGCGATGGCCTGGGCCTGTTCCAGGGTGACATCGCAGCCCAGTTCGTTGAGCCGTGCGATGATTTTAGGGTTACGTGAATCTCGGGCTTCTATCAGCAAATCACTCATCTGTTGAAGTGCCGGGGATAGTGGATTTATAAAATGTCCAAGAATGTCCATGCCCAGGGGCGGGCGAAATTCGGCGGTTATTTCGATCCCCGGCACAAACCGCATGCCGATACGCGCCGCCTCTGCCTGAGCCTCCAGCAATCCATTGCCGGTGTCATGATCGGTAAGGGCCAGACCTGCCAAGCCAACCCGTTGCGCAGCGTTGACCAGTTCGGTTGGGGTCAAGGTGCCGTCGCTGGCGGTGGAATGGCTGTGTAAATCAACGCAGGGTGAAGATGGCATAAAAGTCCTTGTTGAGCAAAGGTTTACTGGCCTGTTTTTTGTGGCAGCAGTCGTTGGTGTTGCCAAAGATATTCTTGTATCTGTTGGACGCACTGCTCGACGGATTGTTGATCCGTCGCCAAGTGTAGCTCGGGCGCGTCCGGTGGTTCGTACGGTGCATCCACGCCGGTCATCATCATGGGTTTACCCGCGGCGACGGCGGCATCGGCCTTCTTATAAAGGCCCTTGGGATCTCGTTGTCGGCAAACTTCCAGCGGGGCATCCACAAACACTTCCACAAACTCTCCTGGGCCGAGCAGTTGGCGGGCCGTGGCGCGATCCTTTTTATAAGGACTAATCAAACTCACGATGGCGATAAAGCCGGCATCGGTGAGCAACTTGGCCACTTCACCAACGCGGCGGATATTTTCCGATCGATCGGCGGCGGAAAATCCCAAATCGCGATTCAAACCATGGCGAAGGTTATCTCCGTCGAGAATATACGCCGGATGGCCGTGGGCTAAAAGCTGCTGTTCCAGCCCCACAGCAATGGTGGATTTGCCGCATCCGGAAAGGCCGGTGAGCCAGACTACACAAGGCGCTGTACCGAAAATTTTGGTGCGTTGCTGGCGGGTTACTTTGGCCGAATGCCAGACTATATTTTCGGCTTTGGGCTGCATCATAAGAAATACTCCATAGCCAAGAGGCTATTACATACATCGCCTACAGGTTAAGTATGCATTATCTACTGTACCCGGTGAGACCTCAAAAATCAAGCCCATGGTTCCGGTGCCAAAGGTCGTTGGCTTGTTCGCGACCTGTCGGCATTTTACTACCTCCGCCGCCAGATTGTGAAGATATCTCGTACCACAGCCATGCCGGATTTATGCCTACTTGAGATCAATGACCCGGCTGCGGCTGGACCAGTGAAATACATGCCGCAGCACCAACCCAGGATGATACCGTTGACTGGTGCGTTGGTGGAATTCGAAATTGGCTTGGTACTGGCTGAAAATGCCTGGCACATTCCGGATAACGAGCATATTTTCGGCATTAAATTTGGCGGCGGCGTAGCTGTAGTTAAAGCTGCCGGTGCAGATAATGTGGCCATCAATAAGCATCACCTTGTTATGGGCGATAAGGTAACGGGCGTCGATGTAGGTCGGAATCCCGGCGGTATAGAAGGCTTTCAGGGCCGGGCTGGGCTGGCGCGTGTAGCGCCGCGTGCGGTAATTTTTCTTCAGCAAATGTGATTTATCCAGGATTATTTCCACATCCAGCCCGCGCTGATGGGCGCGTACCAACGCCCGTATAAGCGGGCGGCTGGTAAAAGAATAAGCTTCCACCCACACACTTTTGGTGGCGTGGTCAATTACGTCCGTCAAAGCGTGGGTGGCTCCGCCATTGGGCGAAAAATAAACCTGCATGACTGCTGAGGAACCAAGATGAAAATTCGTTGGCTCCGCTAAGCGACTGCCTAGCCACACGCCCCCAAGCAGCGCCAACAGCACCGCCAGCAAGGCCTTGGCGCTGATGAAGGGTGGCCGACGTACGGGAACGGTTTTGGCCATGGCACCTTCCATTGAAGTGCGTGTCTGTTGCCGCGCTCAAATCCAGTCGTAACGGCTCGTACCGTGCGGTTGTAACGGCGGGGGCCAACTGCAGTTAGTGATGGATGGACTGCGGTTATTTTTTTGCTTTCGCAGCTGGTGCGGCGGCCTTGGCAGTGGCACCTTTGGCCGGAGCCGCCTTGCCTGCGGTTGCAGCTGCAGCTGCGGTTACGGTTGCACCTTCAGCAGCTTCCGCCTTCGCCGGCTTCTTACCGGCAGACGCTTTGCGATGGGCCACCTTGACCAAGGCAAACACGGAGGATTTTTCCTGGCTCCATTTTTCCTGGTCTTCCAGAACTGCAATGCGCTCCGACCGTTTAAGGACGTTGCGGTGCCGTTCCAAGGTGCTTTTTCCACGCAAACTAGGATCCAAAGACATGATATATTTCTCCACGGTAATAAGGCTCTGGAATCGGATCGACCGAATTCAAACGGCTGTAATATAACCGTTTTGCCCGATTTTTCAAATGACCGTAAATTAAGAGTTTCGGTAATTTTACCCCACGCTGTTTGCACGTTTGTTGTCGCATTTCATCCAGGGGTAAGAGTAGCCCGCTGGTTGGCTTGGGGGGCGAAGCATCAATGCGAACACCAGGTGATTTCTCAGCGTTGTGATGCCCACCACAAATTTTGTCTGTCCAAGCTATAATTGACTTTCGTGTAGGTTTGCCGGAAGACCTTTTTTCTCGTTGCCCCAGTGAGTTCCTATGAGCCAAACATCCAACCTGCAAATCACCGTGCTTGGCTCCGGCACTTCGGCTGGCGTTCCCATGATCGGCTGTCATTGTTCCGTCTGCTCCAGCACCGACCCGCGCGATCGCCGCACGCGGTGCAGTCTCGCTGTTCGTTATGATCACCATGAAATACTCATTGATACGGCCCCCGAACTGCGGCTTCAGGCCGTGGCCGACGCACTCGATCGGGTGGAGGCTGTCGTGTTTACACATGCCCATGCCGACCACATCTTCGGACTTGATGACATCCGCCGCTACAACACCGTTTTGGGTCGCCCGATTGGAGTCTACGCTAATGCCCAGACCCTTGGGGTTTTGCAACGGGCGTTTCCCTACGCCTTTAACCAATCCGGAGACACCGGCGTCTATCGCCCGGAACTGGTGCCGCATGTCATCAACGGCCCGTTTGATCTTTGGGGCCGCCTGTGGATACCCATTCCGCTCCGGCATGGACGCGGCGAGGTGCTCGGCTTTCGCATCGGTAACTTTGCGTATTGCACGGATTGCTCGGCAATTCCGCCTCAATCTATGGCCTTGCTGCAAAATCTGGATACCCTGATTCTTGACGCCTTGCGGCCACACCCTCACCCGACGCATCTTTCCTTTGCTCAGGC
>JAKAYZ010000369.1 GCA_021816165.1 Planctomycetota bacterium
TTATCACCGTGCGGAGAAAAAGGTGCCGTGCGTTGATCCAATTTCCGGCCAACCGATAAAGCCGGAAAAACCTAACGCGGTGAAAATGGAAACCTTCGTTTTCGATGCCCTACCCCTCACGACCCGTTCTATCATTTATGAAACCAGTCGCAGCGACGAATTTGCGCCGATCAAAGCTCCTACGGGTATTGATTCGGTGGTGTCCTCCCGCGAAATAACCACAGGCCGCAACGCCGCGTGGCTGGAGGCGGCCGGAGTTCAGATTCCGCGTCGGCCGGATGGTACGCCCGATTGCAGCATCGAAATCGCCCCATCATTTGCCCTGTACCCTCAGGATGTCGTAGCCAAAAGAGCCGACATTCCCCGCATCGCTTCCGGCGATCAGGTGTATCTACAATAGGGCCTGAGACGACATCCCCTGTTGTGTGGCCGGCCGGGCTGGCTGGAGGTGCCAGCCGCTGGCAGCTTGACTATCCGACCGCAATACCCTAGCATTCCCTGTGCGTCGGCATGTTCCTCCTTTTTTTATTGGAGAAGTATGTCATGGTAGAAGTTGATCTCAGTCCTCTCACAGCGGCCATCGGCAAGGGAAACCGCGCTGAGGCGGTGCGTCTGACCAAAGAGGCCATCGATGCCACCACTCCGCCAGCCAAAGTGCTTGCCGCGATGGTGGCCGCCATGGACGATGTGGGCCGCAAATTTCAGTGCAATCAGGTCTTCGTTCCGGAAATGCTCATTGCCGCACGCGCTATGCGCGAAAGCATGGCCCTGCTGGAACCGCTGCTGGTAAAAGCGGGCATCAAGTCGGAATTTACGGCCGTCATCGGTACGGTGCAGGGAGATCTTCATGACATCGGAAAAAACCTTGTGGCCATGATGTGGAAAGGGGCCAACTTCGGTGTTGTGGACTTGGGATCCAATGTCCCTGCTGAAAAATTCATCGCCGCGGCGCGCGAGCATAAGGCCAAAGTGGTTGGTCTGTCTGCCTTGCTTACGACCACCATGCCGGCCATGAAACAAACGGTTATAGCGTTGAAAGCCGCGAATCTGCCAGGATTAAAGGTTGTGATTGGCGGTGCCCCGATTACTGAATCGTTTGCCAAAGAGATCGGTGCGGATGGCTTTGCCGCCGATGCCGCCGGCGCGGTGGATACAGCCCGGCGATTGGTGGCGGCAGGCTGAACATAATCACCGGTCCCTGTCTTTTCTTGCGAAGCACCGTTGGATCGAGGGCACATACCGATGCAGAAAACCGTCGCACACATCGAAGCGTTTTTCAAGGGATTGGTGTTTGACTGCAAATCCTGCGGCCAATGTGTGCTTAGCCAAACCGGTCTGATTTGTCCCATGACTTGCCCCAAAGGCCTGCGTAACGGCCCTTGTGGCGGCACCTTGCACGGAGAGTGTGAAGTATACCCCGATCGCCGGTGTGTGTGGGTGCGCATCGGCCAGCGCACCGCCGGAGATTCGCTGGAAACGCCGCCACTACTACCCTCGCCCGACGCCCGCTTGTTTAATACGTCATCCTATCTGAATATGCTGGCAGGATCAGACCGCAGCGGCCGCACACCTTTGCCGTATCTGGATCTGGGAGATCGGCGTACCCGCCAGCCTGTGGCCACGCCCTCACGGCTGGAACAACGGCTAAAATCCGGGGCCTTCGTTAAAACCTGCGAAATTCGCGCCCCGCGCACCGCCCGATGGGACAGTTTTGTGCGCCAGGCCCTGCTGGTACGTGATCACTTTGACGCCGTTAACGCCACCGCCTATTTAAATGCTCGACCGTCCATCTCTTCGCCCATTGCGGCGGTGAAACTGCGCCAAATGGGCATAGAAGCAATTTGCCAGTCCACCTGTCGCGATCATACCCGAACCACCTTTATCGCAGAGCTGCTTGAAAACCAGATCAACGATGTTCATAACGTGATGTGCCTGACCGGCGATTCCTACAGCGGTGTGCCCAAGATTAAACAGGTGTTTGACATGGATGCCGCTCTGATGATTTATGAAGCCCGGCATCTGCGTCATACGGGCACCATCCGTTTCACCGGCGAAACGATGCGACCCACCCCCCAGCCGTTCCTGGGCGCCGCCATTAATCCGTATACGCAGCCGATTGACGTGCCCATTCGTCGGCTCAAGCAGAAAATTGCCGCCGGAGTGGATTTTATCCAGACCCAATTGGTATTTGACGTGCCGCGCTTCCGTCAATTCATGGACTTGTTTCGGCAGGAAAAAATGGATGAAAATGTATTCTTGATTGTCGGCGTACCGGTGGTGACATCCACCAAAGTATTGGATATGCTGCCGAGAATTCCCGGAGCCCATCTTCCACCGGAAATGATCGAGCATTTGAAACAGGCCCCCGATATTGTTGCTGCGGGATTGGCTGCCGCCCGCAAAATTATCGAGGACGTTTATGACATTCCAGGCGTTGCCGGTGTCCATCTGATGCTGTTTGGTCCCGATCACGCGGTGCTACCGGGACTGGTGAGGAATTTGCCGGCCAGCCGATCAGACTGGAGGCCGTCACCACCGGAACCGTCATTGCCCGAGCGTGCCGCCAACACAGCTGTATCCTCTGTCAAAACTCTTGTTGTGAGGGCCGCATGTCCATCCCCAGCTTGAAAATCATCGGTGAACGCATCAATCCCGGATTTGCCAAATCTAAGGCAATGCTCGACGGCAGGGATATTGCCGGCCTGCAGGAACTGGCCCGCTCCCAGACCGCCAAAGGCTGTGATTACCTTACGATTAATATTGGAGATCGGGCGGAACGTGACAGCGAATTTTTGGTCGATGTCATCCAGGCCGTGCAAAGCGTCAGCCATCTGCCCCTGTCATTTGATTATCCCAACCGGGCCGTACAGGAAGTCTGCCTGAAGGCATGGCAGCCAGCCAAGGCCCAGGGCCGTAAACCCATCGTCAATTCCGTTTCTGAATTGCGCTGGGATATGCTCGATGTATTGAAGATAACCCCGGCCAAAGTGGTACTCATGGCCTCGGAACGGATGGAAAGCGGCCAACCTGTACCCAATGAAACTCCCGACGAGATCGCATCCACTGTGCATCGCATGGTGCATAACATTCTCTCGGATGGCTATGGGTTGGTGCCCGATGACTTGTTTGTGGATGTATCGTTGACACCAATCGCGATGGATACCAATGGTCTGGTGCGGCGTGCGGTAGAGGCCATCCGCCGCATCGGGGCGGATGCCGACCTGCGCGGAATTCATCTGGTGGTGGGGCTTTCCAATCTGGGTATCATGCTGCCCAAAGTTGCGGTGGATGGCAGCCCACTTCCGGTAAAAATTGAATCAGCATTTCTCACCCTGACCATGCCCCACGGCTTGGATACTGTTTTAGGCACGCCGGGCCGCGATTACCGCATTCTGCCGCCCGATGATTTTGTTCTGCAAGGGTTCCAGCAGGCCATCGCGCTGGAGGGTTTCGACACGCTGGAGCGCATTCGCCAGCTCTACCAAAGGGACGAGGCATGAATAACCTGTTGATTCAGGCGGAAAGCTATTTTGATGGGCGGCAGGACCATAGCGCAGGTCCGTATCTGTTTACCATCACCAATGGGATTATCCGAAACATTTGTGCCCTTCGACCCGGCGAGGGTTTTCCGGCCACGGATGCCACCACCCCGCGTTTGCACACTGCGTTTGTCATGCCGGGGCTGGTCGAGGCTCATGGCCATTTGTTTCTGGACGGCGGCGAGTTAGACTTAAC
>JAKAYZ010000370.1 GCA_021816165.1 Planctomycetota bacterium
GAGGGGTATATTACGCCATGCCGTCTGCGATTTTGGCCGTTGGGCTATTCACCACCACGATCCAAATATTTCCGATCTTCTACCTTCTGTCGTTGCTTTGGTGGTTAGCCGACATTATTTGCCTTATTGCTGACACCCGCATGCAGCGTGCCCTGCATGACCGCTTGGCAGGGACCAGGGTCATACTCTTGCCGCCGAAATAGCTTGGCGTGCAAACTTTTGTCGCTGGATATTTTAGCCGCTCCCCACGATCAATAGCCTGAAGGAGATTGTTCCAATTCCGACCGATTCCGACAACCAGGGGCATTCCTCACAAGTCGGCACCTGCGAGGTGACGGGCGAGCAATTAACCGTCGATCAGATGGTGCAATTTCAGGGTAAGTGGGTGGGGCCCAAGGGCAAGCAAATCCTCCTTGAACGTCTCCAGAGTGGTGAACCAATTGACACCACCGTGCTGCAAAGGCCAAGTTTTTGGCGACGGTTTGGTTGTATCGCCTTTGATTGGCTCGTGATAATGGCCGGGTATATGGCCCAATTACTTCTGATCTTCATTATTGCGGCATTCAGGGCCGCCACGCGTAAACCACCGATTTTATTTGGCAGCTCATTTGGCAAACCCGCTCATTGGCTTGTCGTGGACGAATTTGTACTCGGGGTTGTAGATGATCTGCTGGTCGTCGCTTATTTTGCTCTCCTGCATTACAAAACCGGTCAAACTCTGGGAAAGATGGTGGGGCGGCTCAAGGTGGTCACACTGGACGGCTCATCACCTTCACTCGGGACCGCTCTGCTCCGCGCTGTTCTCTACTACCTGCCAATACTGGTGCTTTTGCCTGTAGGTCTCTATACACTCATATTCGGTTACCAGAAGGTTCATCAGGTCTACCTGCCGGCCAATATAAGATGGTACGGATTCCTGAATTTACTGGTGGGGATAATTGGCGTTGGATGGTGGATTGCGGACCGGGTGACGCTGCTGGTGGATTCTCACTTGCAACGCTCGCTGCACGATCGCCTGTCGGGCACCAAAGTCATACTTTTGCCGCGTAAGTAGCCCAGGGTGCCATCATCGTGCGGCCAGTTGCCCTCTCGACACAATCGACAACCAGATGTAGCCTGTTCCCATGCGGCCTGAATCGAGAGACCATGTTCATCCCAACGGCGTCCGCCGATGCGAGGTCACGGGCGAAAAACTGCGCCCGGATCAGGTCATCTTCTTCCGTGGTCGATGGGTGGGGCCCAAAGGCAAGCAGCTTTTGCTTGAACGGCTGTTCAGTGGCGAAAATCCGGACTTGGCGCTTGTCACGGCGGGCCTGTTGCGACGGCTAAAGGCTTTCCTTCTGGATTGGGCGGCTTTTACCGTACTGATCGTGCTCTATCTCATGGCGGGCCTGGCGGCGCTTGGCTCTACCTTTTGGATTTGTGTCTTCGCACTGGTGGGCTATGCAATTATCGTCCTGTATTTTGGTGTGCAAATTGGGCAATTCGGAGGGACTACCTGGGGCAAACGTGCCGCCGGGGTCAAAATCGTTCGGCGAGATGGTGAACCGATTACCTTGATGCAGGGTGTGATGCGCGGTGTTTATTATGCCATGCCAATGTTGGTATTTTTGCTGTTGGGCGTAAGCCTGTTCATCGCGGAATCGTTTCCATCGCGATTCGCAGTGCCGCAGGGCGTGCTTCCGGTGGCTCTCGCCGTTTGTGCCCTTTGGCTGGTGCTGGATATTCTGCTTATGTTCCTTGATGTCTCACAGCGCCGCTCATTCCACGACCGCCTCGCCGGTACACGCGTCATCATCATGCCCACGGAGATGGATGATCTTGCAAATGAACCCGACGATGGCGACCCTGAGGACGACGATGAGGCGGATTATGAATAAACATAACCCCCTCACCTTCGGCCGGTATATTGCCCGCATTGCACGTTGCGGCGCTGGCACCCCGCCCGGAGCACGCCGCTTTCGATGGTATCGCACCGTCCGGCGGCGGAAGGTTCATGACCGCAACCCTTCAGTGCCGCATCGGATTAGGCGGTCGTTTGTGGCTGTCAATATACGCGGCCAAATCCCATGCCTGCTGCAACGTTAAAGTTCCCGCCCGGCCCAGCGGCATGTTTACTTGAATAAACTCGGCTGCCAGTTTTACCTTATGCATGCCCGCTCCGGCATTGTAAGAATGCGGACCCCATAACGGGGGAAACTGGTAGTGATGCCCTGTCAGCATTCCCTGCCCGTGCGGGCCGTGGCACATCTCGCAATTAACTATGAAATCCTTTCGGCCACGTTCAATACTTGGTGTCAGCGGCGGTGCCTTAAGCGCCCTGTATCCACGTCCCGGCATCTGTGCCCCGGTGGGTGCCCCGCGCGAAAGCCAGGCGGAGTACGCCACCAGTGCCGTGATGATTTTTCCAGACGTGCGCGGCAGATGATGGCTGTTTTCGCTGAATTCAAAACATTCCTGTATCCGGCGCGACATCGTTACAACGGCATGAACCTTCCCCTGATACCGCGGGTAGGCCGGGTAGGCACCCCACATCGGCGCGCTGTAAGCCGCCGCCCCGGAGGCGAGATGGCAATTTTCGCAGCTCAGCCCGTCACCAATGTATTGGCCGGCATATCTGGGTGTATTGTCAAAAACCCGCTTTCCCAGCAGCACCATTTGCCCAAATTTATTCTTCGGTATGGCCGACGCGGGTGGGGGAACAAATTTAACCACGCGCCCATGTTGATACTTCACGATTCCCCATGGCGCATTTTTACCCGCTGCGGAATCCGCAGTAGGTCCGGCGTGAGATGGAGGATCGCCAACAGCAGGGGCCGGTGGGCCACCGGTAACGGATTTAAATCCGTAGTGGTGGAAGATTTTCTGGGCCGCGGCAGACCGCAAAAACGCCAACCATTCCATAGCGGCCTTTTTATGAGCCGCCGTCTGAACAACGGCACCCGCATAGACTGCGACAGTATTATCGGCGGCCGGAATTGAAACATAGCTGATGGGATGGCCAATCTGCTTTTGAAAAATCGCTTCAGACTTCCACGTTACACCAGCGTCGGCAAGCCCCTGCATCAGGTAAAGCGGTGTCTGGCGATGATGAATATGGGTAAGAATGGTCTGGCCATTTAACACTTTTGTGTGATAAACCATCTTTTCCAACGATTTTCCGCCCGCTTTTTGCAGCGAAAGTTTAATCTGCCGCGCGACGCCCTCCCACCTAGGGTTGGGCATCGCCACCCTCACATGAGGTCGCCCCAAGTCCTTAAGCGAACGGATATGGGCGGGATTGTCGGAGGGAATCATAATCGCCAAGTTATTGGTGGCATAGCTTACCAGTGGGCCTTGGAGCATACCCTGTTTAATAAGCGCCTCGACTTTAAGCTTACCCGCGGCGAAGACATCAGGTTTGGCCATCCATGTCATGTTGCCTATCGTAATGGTTCCATGCGACTTCATTTGCCGGATCAAAATGCCCGGCGGAAGCGTTTCGTAATAGATGTGGCCGCGCAGACTCGGGTGCACCTTCTCAAACGCATGCACCAGTGGTGCCATGGCAAAATAATAATTTCCACCAACGAAGATCGTCAGTCTCGATGTAAATGGGTCGCCATGGAAATCAGGCAGATCATCCACCTCAGGTACAGTGAATTCAAGAACCTTTCTCAAGACTG
>JAKAYZ010000371.1 GCA_021816165.1 Planctomycetota bacterium
GGGGATGGTGCGCAGGGCCTTTTCGGCACTGGCGAGCAGATCCGCCTCGACGGCGGCGATACGGGCCCTCTCCAGACGACTGAGATAGTCCCCCGCTGCGCTCAGCCCGATGGCACCGGCGATATCGGGGGTACCGGCTTCAAATTTATGCGGGACAATATTCCAGGTGGAGCCTTCAAAACTGACGGTGCTGATCATATCGCCGCCACCCTGATACGGGGGCATGGCGTCGAGCAGGTCTCCCCGTGCCCACAATGCCCCTATGCCGGTGGGGCCACACATTTTGTGGCCGGAGAAGGCGAAAAAGTCACAGCCCAATTCCGCAATGTTGACGGGCATATGGGCCACCGACTGGGCACCATCGAGCAGAATGAGGGCACCGTGGCGATGGGCGATTTGCGCCAATTCCGCCACAGGATTGATGGTGCCGAGCACATTGGAAATGTGCGTGACGGCCACCAGCGCCGCACCGTCGGCCACAAGGCGTTCGTAAGCGGCAAGATCCAACTCACCTTGGGGGGAAACAGGCGTAACGACAATTCTGGCACCGGTGCGGGCGGCCACCATCTGCCACGGAACGATGTTGGAGTGATGCTCCATCTGCGTCAGGACGATGGTGCTGCCGGCTTTGAGATTCTGCAATCCCCATGTCATGGCAACGAGATTGATGGCTTCGGTGCAGCCGCGTGTGAAAATCACCTCACGCGGGTGAGGTGCGCCGATGAAGGCGGCAATTTTGGCGCGGGCGGATTCATAGGCCTCGGTGGCTTCCACACTGAGCCGGTACACACCCCGATGGATATTGGCATTCATGGATTTATAATATCGGGCGGTGGCGGCAATGACGGCATCCGGCTTCTGGCTGGTGGCGGCGTTATCCAGATACGCCACCGGCCGGTCGGTGGATGTCAGAATGGGAAAATCAGTCCGCACATCGGCGCTGGTCCACGGCGGGGACGGTTTGCGAATCGATTTGCCGGTGATGGCCTGTGTCATGATCCCACCGCGTCAATATGCAACTGATGCAGACAATCGGATGTTAGTTGCGACAGGTATTCGCGGGCCGCCGGGTTGAGCACGCGATTAAGGACGTCGCCAGCGAAGGCATATGTCAGCAGCGACCGCGCCTGAACTTCACTTACGCCACGGCTTTGAAGATAAAACAACTGCTCGTCATCAATAGGCCCGGTGGTTGAACCGTGCGTACATTTGACATCATTGGCATAAATTTCCAACTGCGGCTGCGAATTCATCACCGCTTGATCTGAAAGCAGCATTGTCTTGCTGGTCTGTTTGCTGTCCGTTTTCTGGGCATCGGGCCGTACTAAAATTTTACCCCGAAATACACCGGCGGCGCTTCCGGCGAGCAGGGTTTTATAAAGTTCATGACTGGGGCAATTTTCGCTGGCATGATCGAGCGTAGTGTGGTTATCCACCCGTTGATTGCCGGAGCTGATGGTCAGCCCGTTGATGGTGGCCTGCGCGAAAGGCTCGGCGAGATGCACATTGAGATTATTACGCACCAGCAACGCGCCGGAGTTAAATGCCAGTGTCTGCACGTTGGCACCGGCATGCACATGAATGGCCTGATTGGTGATGTGAAATGCCTGCGGGGCCTCGCGCTCGACAGCTATTAATTCCAGTTGGCTGTCGCGTCCGCTGATCACTTCCGTCGCGGCGTTGGTGAGCACGGGATGATCGGAATTCAAACTGGCGAACGTCTGCATCACCGTAGCCTGCGACTGACTGCAGGCATTGATCAGCAAACGCGGAAATACCACCACCGGACGGCGATGGGCTGTGGTAATCCAGAGGATGTGGATGGGCTTATCAACCGCCACACCGGCCGGCAGGTATAAAAACATTCCATCGGCAAAACCGGCGGCATTGAGTGCGGCAAATCCATTGCTTATGGTCGGCAACTCGTGGCCCAGATATCGGCCAATGCGTTCTGAGTGCCCCCCCACCGCATCTTTGAAGTTATGAAATTCTATCAGCCCCACCAGCCCTCGACTGCTGGAGAGTGCGGGCGAAAACAGGCCGTCGACAAACACCAGTTCGTAAAAGCCCCGGTCGGCGAGCGAAAACCTGGCGAGTTCCGCAGGTGGCACCGCGCCAGGTTCAACAACGGGTTGAAAGGCTGTCTGGGTGATCGGGGACAGGTTAATAAAACGCCATTGTTCATCATCGGCTTTGGGATAGCCGATCCTGTTAAACAGGTTAACCGCAGCTTCGCGAAAATCCGCCAGCCATTTTGAACCATAGTCCGGGCCGACGATGGGCGTGTGTAAAGCCTGCTTTTTGCGCTGGTCGTTTGCTTGGGCCATCTGTGTCATACATCATACTCCAGGGAAGATTTAATACGGTCCATTGCCGATGTCAGGCGGCATTTTCCAGCCAGCCATAGCCTTTGGCCTCAAGCTCCAGTGCGAGGGACTTATCTCCAGATTTAATAATCTTCCCGTCCCGCAAAACGTGGACAAAATCCGGCACAATGTAATTCAGCAGGCGCTGATAATGGGTCACCAGTAAAATGCCACGGGTGGAATTGCGCAGGGCATTGACCCCCTGGGATACAATCTTCAATGCGTCGATATCCAGGCCGGAATCCGTTTCATCCAGGATACACAACTGGGGATCGAGCACGGTCATCTGGAATATTTCATTGCGTTTCTTTTCGCCGCCCGAAAAGCCTTCATTGATGGATCGGTTCATGAAGCTTTGATCCATTTCCAGCAATTTCATTTTTTCCTTGATGAGTTTAAGGAAATCCATGGCGTCGAGTTCCGGCTCGCCACGGTATTTGCGAATGGCGTTGACGGCCGCCTTTAGAAAATAGCTGGTGCTTACGCCCGGGATTTCAACCGGATACTGGAACGCGAGAAACAGGCCCTCACAGGCGCGCTCATCAGGCGAGAGGTCAAGTATGTCCTTGCCGTTGAACAAGGCCGTCCCGTCGGTCACCTCATAATTTTCACGGCCGGCCAACACCGAAGCCAGGGTGCTTTTGCCCGAGCCGTTAGGCCCCATGATGGCGTGCACCTCGCCGGGGTTGATGGTCAGATCGACACCCTTGAGAATTTCCCGCCCGAGCACCTTGGCGTGCAGATTTTTAACTTCCAATAAAGCCATGCGAGCTTGTCCCTTCAAAATGATGATTAAACGCCTGAAATATTTTCTTTGCCCCGCACCAGACCGGCACCCCGGGTCTGTGCGTGCCGCCAACCCATGGCCGCACTACCCCACACTTCCTTCAAGGCTGACGCCCAGCAATTTCTGTGCTTCGACGGCAAATTCCATAGGTAATTCCTTAAATACTTCCTTGCAGAAGCCGTTGATGATCATGTTTACGGCATCCTCGAGCGCGATGCCCCGCTGTTTGCAGTAAAAGAGCTGGTCCTCGCCGATTTTGGATGTAGATGCCTCATGCTCCGCCTTGGCGGAGGTGTTGCGCACTTCAATGTACGGAAAGGTATGGGCACCGCATTTATCGCCAATCAGCATGGAATCGCACTGGGTATAGTTGCGGGCACCGACGGCATGTTTTAATATTTTTACCAGGCCGCGATAGGTATTCTGGCCAAATCCGGCCGAGATACCTTTGGACACAATCGTACTGCGGGTATTCCGGCCA
>JAKAYZ010000372.1 GCA_021816165.1 Planctomycetota bacterium
TCGATTCGGCAGCACATTGGAGGTGGGGTTATTCCGCATGACGGCCGGCGGGCTGGAAGTGGTGGATGATGCCGCCTCGTTGCTGATTCAAGCCGGGGCGGGATCCCCCCCCGGCAGCGTGCTGACAGCCTGCCTGCAGGGATCGCGCGTGCTGCCGGTTGAAATTCAGGCCCTTACCGCCGAGAGTGCCCTGGGTGCCGCCCGCCGCAAGGCCGCCGGGTGCGACCCCAATCGCCTCGCGATGATGATTGCCGTATTGGAAAAACATGCTGAATTTCGCCTGCTGGATAAGGACGTATTTGTCAATGCCGTTGGTGGCATGAAAGTGACCGATCCGGCCGTGGATGCCGCCATGGCACTGGCAATTGCCGGTTCGCATCTGCGGCGCGGTCTCTCGGCTGGCACCGTAGTCGTTGGAGAAATTGGCTTGCTGGGTGAATTTCGCCCTGTGGCCTCGCTGGCACAGCGCATCAATGAGGTATGTCGTCTCGGCTACAAGCACTTGGTTACCGGCCCCATCCGCAGCGCCGCCGATCGGCAGGCGGTCGATAGCGTGCAGGGACGTTTGACGGTTCATGTGTGTAAAAACATCGACGCCGCCCTGCGGTTGCTCGGTTAAACATTGGCCAAAAAGCAACGAACGAGCACCGCCGGTCTACGCCAAATTTCACACGCAGATTAGCCGCCGCGTTTGGTTACCTGTCGGTCATCCAGGTTTTTAGTACCCAGAAGACGCAAGAGACCATCAAGAATTGTCAGTGGATGGGGTGGACAGCCGGGGATATACAAGTCAACGGGCACAACATCGTCTGCGCCGTTGCTAACCTCGGCATGATTAATATATGGGCCACCAGACAGGGCGCAAGCTCCGACGGCGATGACAATTTTGGGATCGGGGACGGCATCATAGGCGATTCTAAGAGCCTGCCTCATATTTTGCGTCACCGGCCCGGTGATCAATAGCCCGTCAGCATGGCGCGGCGAAGCAACCAACGAAATTCCGAATCGCGACATGTCCCATCCGATCGTTCCGAGCACATTTACATCCGATTCGCAGCCGTTGCATCCACCGGCACTCACGTGCCTTAAGTGCAGGCTCCGACCGAAAAGTCGACGTAATTGGCGGTCTAATTCCGTGGCCAATTTCAGTTCCTGTTCGTCGCGCACCACCAGATCTGATGCATCGCGCACCGCGAGGAGGTAGTCGGCGGAATGACTCACAGATTTTTCCGGGCAGGCATCCATGCAATCGGTACAGAATAGACAGCGGCCCAAATCCACTGAAATGTTCTTACCTTTGATCGCGATCGCTTCCGTGGGGCATGCGTCAGCGCAATGGCGGCATCCGTCTCCACAGCGGGTTGTATCGAATAACGGCCGACCTCGAAATCGGTCCGGCATGGCTGGCAACGCGGCTTTGGCGGACGGATAATCCACCGTACCGTAGCCTTGTTTCAGGCGGGCAATCAAGGCGTTGATCATCGCGGGTCCTCGGGGGCGGTATACGTCATAAGTCGTGTCCGCAGTATGAAAGATTAAAACTTTTATTACACAAAGGAAAATCAGATATCTGCTGACCTCGCACCGCCATCGCTACGGCCATCCAATTATAAAAAGATGGATCAACAATTTTGTAGCGTTCAAAGCGGCCTTGGGCATCCGTAAGGGCTATATGACATATTTGGCCGCGCCATGCTTCCTGCAAGGTCACAACCAGAGCCTCTGGCCGCGGAGCGGAAAAATCAACTTGCATTAATCCGGCAGGCAGGGCTTTGAGTTGCTCCCTGATGTACAGAATAGAACGTTGAATCTCCAGCCAACGCACATACGCCCGGGCAAAGACATCACCACCGCGCCAGGTGGAAACCGGGATGTGGTTGAACTGATAGATACCCGAGGGATGATCGCGTCGCAAATCCAAATCCAGTCCGCAGGCGCGGGCCGCCGGACCAACCATGCCAATTTCCCGTGCGACTTCTTCGGAAACAGCACCAATACCTTCAAACCGCGCCATGACCGATGATGTTTCCCACAATAAGTTTATCGCCGCACAGGAGTCGTGTTCGATGGCGTCCAGTCGTCTAATCAGGTCATCGGCAAGCGCCGCGTCCGCATCAAACCTTACCCCACCGATCCGTAGTAATCCCCGGCCAAATCGGTTGCCGCAAAGCGCGGCGGTCATATTAAGGCAATCGCCCCGAATCCGTCCGCAGAATGAGGCCGTGGGAAGAAATCCGACATCACCGGATAAGGCACCAAGATCGCCCATGTGGTTCGCGAGGCGTTCAAGTTCCATGGCAATGCCGCGGATGGCTGCGGCACGCGGGCTGATCTGGCAGCTTCCCAGTGATTCCATCAACTGGGTGTAGGCACTGGCATGCCCCACGGTGGTATCTCCGGCAAGTGTCTCGGCGTAATGCAAAGATCGCTTATTTGGGCCACGCTCCATTGCCCGTTCAATACCACGATGCTGATAACCCAGGCAAATTTCCAGGTGCAGTATTACTTCGCCGTCACATTGAAATCGAAAGTGCCCCGGCTCAATAACCCCTGCGTGGATCGGGCCGACGGCCACCTCATGGACCTGCCCGCCCGTAATCTGATAATAGTCCATAATCCCTGCCTCGACGGCATCATTGTCACCACGATTCCACGCATCAGTTCCCAAGCGATAGCTGCGGTGGAATCGTACTGGTTTGAGCCACGGATGGCCCATCGGCTTAACGCCAAATTGCTCAGCGATTTCCCGCTCAAACAGATGCACCTGCGGACATCGCGGCGTCAGCGACGGGAAACCATCGCTCGATACGTTGGCGCTTGCAACATACAGTCGGTTACGGTGATCGTCGGCAAGGACCACATAGAGCGTCAAACAGGACTCATCCTCGGCATCGAGAGAGCCGAAGAGTGCACATATCCTATGATGTGCCTCGACCGCGTCCACAATCGCATGTTGAAACTCGGGCAATGGCATATCCGGTATTGCGGACCGAGCCAGAACCTGCCCGTTGGATATTTCCGCCATGGGATTATTTTGCTTTGCCGACATGTTGGTCATGGCTGCACCTGCATAAATGCCTCTGCCTGACGCAGCATGTGCGTGAGAAATGACGGAATGTGCACGCCGAGTATCAATATCAAAAGAAGCGACAACATCAGAGGAAGACTCGTCATCAAGCCATCGTGATAAGCGTTAATGGAACGCTTTCGCGGTAATGTTTTCCCAAATACAGTGGCCAATACTGTGCGGCCCATGCCGACAAACACAATCAGCAACAGGAATAAAAATAACGCGCCGATAAAAAAGAAATGCCTGGCGAAGATGGCGTTGAGGATAGTGAACACGCTGACGAATGGTCCAAACGGTGGTGATCCGGCGATAGCCAGAAAGCCAAGCATGAAAATGGTGCCGGACAAAGGTAGCCGCCGCATCGCTCCGTGAACTTCATCGATGTTTTTACTGCCATAAGATCGGTGGATATTACCCGCCGCGAGAAACAACATGCCTTTAGCGAGGCCATTGTTGATCATTTGCAGCAGCGATCCATAAAGAGCGGGGCCACCAATACCTGCACCCAAGGCTAAA
>JAKAYZ010000373.1 GCA_021816165.1 Planctomycetota bacterium
GTGGCAAGGGGAAGCCACAGAAAATCATCGGAGAATTTGGTTCTCACTCCCCTGCCGGTGGGCGGATGCCACCAGTGTTGTACGTCCCCCTCTTCAAATTGACGCGCGGCACAGGCCAAAAGATGGGCTCGCAGGATGGGCGGGTCCGCCAATGCCGCGGCCATGGCGTCCTGCAATTGATCGCGGAAGCCAAAGGCGCCACCGGACTGATAATATCCGGACCGTCCGAAGATGCGGGACGATATGGTTTGGTATAAAAGCCAGCCATTGGCCAAGGCGTTGACGCCCTCATCCGGCGTTTCGAGATAAATGGTGCCAAGTGTGCGTTTCCAATACCACCATACACCTTCCAGGGCAGTTTTTGCGGCGGCGACCGATTGGAAGCGATTGATCATGCTTTTGGCCTGGGCTTCATCGGATGCTGAACCGAGAATAAATGTGAGTTCGCGAGCGCCGTTCGCCGGCAACTGGATTTCGCACATGGTGGCGGCGCAAGGGTCGAGGGTGGCCCCCAGACGCCCCAGCAATTTCGTCATGCGCATGGCGGCCGGCGCGGCAATGGAACCGGATCGCCCAATGAATTCTGTCCGGTCACCTGAGACGGTGCGCCGCGATTCTGACGTTCCGGCAAACGCCACCCAGTTGCCAAAGTCCAGATTCCACACATTGCGTGCCAGTATTGCCCCGGACTTCACGTCCATCTGCGTCCAAATGTGCTGCGTGGTGCGCTGGCCTGATTCTCCCAAAACCCACTCAACATAGTTGGCCACGGTGAGTTTGCGGGGGCGGTTGCTCCGATTTTTCAGTTTGATGAGCGCAAATTTGACCGGCTCATCCATGTGACAGAATATGGTCAATTCACAATCAATATCCTGGGCGGATGATTCAAAGACGGTATAGCCAAATCCGTGCCGCGTGATTGTGATACCCGGTGAACCGGCAGCGCCGACGGTCGGCGACCAGAATTTGCCGGTTTGATCGTCCCTGATGTAAAAAGCCTCACCGGTAGGATCGGTGACAGCGTCATTCAGCCATGGGGTGAGGCGGTATTCGTGGGCGTTATCTACCCATGTATACATGCTGCCGCGTTCAGAAACAACGGTTCCAATACGACGGCCCGCAATAACATTGCACCACGGTGCCGGTGCAACAAGATTGGCCCGCAACTGCATGACGTATTCACGACCGTCCCGGGTAAACCCGCCGACACCGTTGAAAAAATTCAAATCCGGGCGTTGGCCCAGGGACGGGTTGGAGTCCTTCAAGGGTTGAAGAACCGGCACCAGTTGGGGCGGTGCCACCGGCACGCCGCTGATCGATTCACTTTGCTGTTCCAGCGATCCGCTTACATCGGACATGCTGATGGCGGCCGCCGACTGAAGCAGCCGTCGATCCTCCTCTGCAATCAGGTCAGAGCGCCGGATGAATATACCGCCGGGTTTATCAATCAGTTGCGAGCCGGGGCCTGATGCGGCGATGGACGTGATGGCATCGGAAAGATTTTGACGATAATTGGATGCATCCTGATTCCAAATGACCAGATCGACTGCCAGGCCTTTTTGCCGCCAGTAGGCGTGGGCTTGAAGCATCTGCCGCACAATGGCAAGATTCTGCTCACTGGTGACGCGCAGGAGCACGATGGGCAGATCGCCTGAGATACCCATCGCCCACAGACCAGATTGTCCCCTGCGATTGGCGCGTATTAAATCTGCATTGGTTCGAAAGCGGGACCCCGGATAAACCAGTGCGCTGGCCAATTCGCTGAAAAGCTGGGCGTCGCCGCTGCCGGCACCAAGCTGCCGCAGCATTACCTGCCCCTGCGACCACGCCAATGAAAGCGTACGATCGGTAAAACGTCTGTCACGGTAGCGAACGGCCAGATCGCGGCACGCCGCCTCGGATTCCGCCGCACCGACAATAATTTCCATCGTTACCGTCTGTTCAGGCTCCACGGTAACGGTTCGACGAATCGCAATGATCGGATCCAGCACCGCACCGTCGGTATTGGTCAACGTACCGGAATGGCGTAGAGCGGCGGGGTTGGTAACCGACCGGCCCCGCCCCAAAAACACCTGCCGATCCGTCTGGGCTGAAAAGGGAACCGAATCGTCATTCCGAATAATAAAACTTTGAAACATCCAATTGGTTGGAGCGCTGGTGCGGCGCGGTCGCCGATAGGCGAATACCGTTCGCATATCGGCCTCAATTTTCGTTTTGACAAATAGATTTTCAAATGCGCGATGCGCCAAATCAGCGGCATGCGGTGCCAAAACCACCTCCATGTAGGTGGTAAGTTCAAGCACAATGGGCTTTCTGCCACGATTGGTAATCGTCACACGCCGCAATTCCACATCATCCTCGGGCGAGACGGCCACATGCATGGTTTGCTCCAGCGCGCCGTCACGGCGTTGATATTCCGCCTTCCCTTCTGAAAATGTTGCCGCGTATGAGTCGGGATTGCTTGGAACGGGTTGATAAGGAAGTGCCCATAGGCGACCAGATTCCACATCTTTCACATAGCAGAACAGCCCCCATTGATCCTGCGTCCGATCGCACCGCCAGCGCGTAAGGGCCAGCCCGTTCCAGACTGCTCGCCCCCCACCTCCACTGGTCATCATGAGTTGGTAGCGCCCATTGGAAAATAACTGCACCTGCAGTTCTGGCGGAACGGGTGTGGAAAAACTTCGCCATGTAGGTGCCTCGCTCGAGATGGGCGTACGGGCTTGGGCTACCTCCGTTGAATGTGGAAAAATGGGCTCCACCCGAGGTGTTTTCTCCTGCAGAAGCAATTCACCGGATTTAAGCATGGGATCCGAAGAAAATCGCTTTTGCATGGGATGATCAAGAATGTACGCCTCCAGCGACAAAAGTCCCATGCCGATGTGATGGGCCATGAATGAGCGGACAATTTCCGGCTTTCCTGGCTCGGGGATTCGGTCCGGTGTGAAGTCGATGGCTTCATACAAGCCGCAACGACCGGCGGCTCCCATTTCCACAAGCCTATGGAGGTTGCGGACGGCGGCCAACGGATTGACCAACATGGCAAGCATGGTGGCGTACGGAGCGATGACCACGTCTTCGGACAGCCGCCGCCGATAGCCCAGCCCGGGCACACCGAATGCCTTGTATTGATAATTCATTTGTGCGTCGGTCAGATTGTAGCCGGATTCCGATACGCCCCACGGAATGGACCGGTCACGCCCGTAGTCTATGTTGCGGTCAACTGCCGACAACATACTTTGATGCAGCAGCGTCCGGGGATAATTGGGCATCACAATCAGCGGCATGAGGTACTCAAACATCGAGCCGCTCCAGGAAAGTAATGCCGCTTTGCCACCTACCGAAGTGAGTTGGCGCCCCAATGCAAACCAATGTTCGCGTGGTAACTGTCCTGTGACGATCGCCGCATAACTGGCAAGCCGCGCTTCGGAGGCCAACAGATCGTAAAAGCCATCATCCGCTCTGTTTTGGTCCACATTAAAGCCGATTGTCATCAGCTTGCGCGTGGGGATGTACAGAAAGCGAAAATCCATTTCAATGAGTGGCCCGCATTGCTCACAAAGGTCATCAACCATTTCAATTCG
>JAKAYZ010000374.1:0-848 GCA_021816165.1 Planctomycetota bacterium
GAGAATCCCACCCAATATCCGAGTTGACCCACACCCCTGCCACCCGGCAGGGCCAGAAAAAAGTACGCCCCGTACCGGGAACTGTGTACAAACGCGGCTTGCGTTTGGGTAATATCCGGAGGGTTCTGAAAGTGCTTGTTGAGCACATCAATCATCCCACTGAACAAACCCCACAATAAAAGCAGGCGCGTGACCAGCGTAAAGGTAAGCCAAAGATTTTTCCGACAACCGGAATATGCTGCTGATCTTGTTCACGGACGGATCCCTTGCATATATATAATGCCCCCCATCACGCCGCGCGCCGCCGCTTTCGGGCATTCTTGCCCGGCCGGCCTTCACATTTGACCGGCACAGCAATGCCGCCGGACGTATCACCGCTGTCCATGTTGATTGCGACCGGCAATTTATGCCACTGGCCCTTCGAGTTTTGGCACACCGGCGGCACCACAACCCAGCACCGCGCAAGCCATCTCGGCAATCATCTGCTCTTCATCCGTGGCCATCACGCGCACACAAACCGAGCTGCCGGAACCGGAAATAACCGCTGCTCCTTTCTGATTACTTGACGACTCCAACCGAATGCCCAGAAATTCCAGATCGGCGCAGATCTGAGCTCGAATTTCAGGCGAATGTTCTCCAATGCCGCCTGAAAACACCAGCGTTTCCAGCCCGCCCAGTGCCGCCGCAAAAGAACCAATCCACTTTTTCACCTGATAACAAAACACGTCCAGCGCCTCCGCTGCCCGCACATCCGTCGCCCTGACCCGCAGTAATTCGCGGATATCGGAACTCCTTTCGGACATACCCAGCAAGCCCGACTTGAAATTGACCATCTCGTTAAATGCTCC
>JAKAYZ010000374.1:858-3576 GCA_021816165.1 Planctomycetota bacterium
TCCGGCAGTCATCCGCTGCGTTCGAAACAAATACCATATCAGCCCCGGATCCAAATCGCCGCTGCGGGTGCCCATGGGCACGCCGGCGGTGGGCGTGAAACTCATGCTGGTATCCAGGGGTTTACCGTTACGTACCGCCGCCAGACTGGCTCCGCTGCCCAAGTGGGCCAAAATCACGCGCCCGTGCGCCACCCCTGGTCCGGCCAAGCGGGCCAGTTCCCGCATCAAATAGGCGTAGGATATTCCGTGGAAGCCGTAGCGCCGTACACCCAGGGCCTCAAATTGCCGCGGAATCGGCAGCAGCTTGGCCACTTGAGGCAAATCATGATGAAACGCGGTGTCAAAACAGGCCACTTGCGGTACATGGACAAACCGATCATGAAAGGCTTGCGTAAGCTCAATTTCCTCCGGCAAATGTTCCGGATCAAATGGGCTTAGGTCCACCAGATCTTTCATTAGACTATCAGTAATACGTTGCGGCTGCGCGTATTTTGGCCCACCGTGCACCACGCGATGACCCACGCCGGCCAGATGGCCGCCTTGCACCCGCCCTTGCAGCCAGTCCATCAACCCCTCCACCGCCATGCGGTGGTCAGCCGCCGCCTGATCGCGGAAAAAGTTGTCCCCTGCCGCCAGTCCTTTCACCGTTAACGTTCCCGCATCCGTCCCAATTCCGTTGACGCTGCCTCTAAAAACGGCCTTCAGGTCCGGCACTTCAAAAAGGGAAAATTTAATGCTTGATGACCCGCCGTTGATCGCCAGCACGTATGTAGAATCGGTTGACATATTCAATCCGCCACCAGCTCCGGCAATCCTCGTTAGTCCCATTGGTCGACCGACCACTCAACCGCTCAGAACATTATAACACTGGCCCAGCGACTCAAGCAGGATAAACGCCCATAGCATAAGCCTTGCCAACCTGAAGACAAGCCACATGCGACGCTCTCAGGCGTCTTATACCCAAACGACTTTTGTGGCCGCAAGCCCAGCCTATCGCATTGAGCGGACAACTCGCGTTTCCGGCTGTGGTTTGCCCACGGTGCTGTTTGTGAAATCATGCAGGATGCTGTTTGGCCAAGGGCAAGATTTATTGCCTACTTGAATCTACGCCAAGGGCGGAATCCTTCGTTGATCACGGCAGACCGCAAGGGGCCGAAAAACTGTGAATTGAGCATTTCAAAAGCGTTGCCCATGATGTGCCGAATGGCGAAGAGAATCGGCTTGGCTGGGCTATCTTGAACCCATGGCAATATGCCATAATCACCAATGCACTTGATTCCCACAGCAATTAAAAACAACACATTGTAACGGGAAAAGACGTGGCCGAAGAAATGGACATGGATTGCGTTTCTCCCCATCCAGTAGGCAAAAGATCCGGCGGAAAGCCCGGCCAGCAACCCGGCAATATTGATAAATACGGCCGCAATTGCCTGGTACCCGGACCCGCCCTTGTGTGTAAAAGCCAGAATCATGTTGAAGTTGGCAATTTCCAGAGCGCTGGCGAACACGCCTCCGAAGAAGCAGCCCACAAAACCCAGTTCCAATGTGTTTCGGGACATAAAAATAAACGCCAGCCAGGTGAGGGTCTGCATACTCGACGCCACAAAAATCACCGGCTTGCAGCCGAGCCGGTCAATCAGACGCCCCCATATGGCATAGGACGCAATTTGGCCGATGTTAGTCGCCAGCATAATCATCGCGCACGCCGCCAGATACGGATGCGCGAAGAACCAGGAATGACCACGCGGGACACTTAACAGATCCAGCACCATCACCCAGATAAATGTTCCGGAAAACGTCACCGCAAAAGTGTACACGCTGGAATAAAGCAGGTAGAGCATAAATGGGCCGTCGAACAGAGGAGCAATAAACGTGGATCGCATTGCACCTGCGGTGGCCGGCTCCACGGTGGTTTCCTCCACCCGGTGGTAGCACTGAATTTCCGTCATGCCCGCAAAGGCCGCGACTAGAAAGATGCCGCTGATGACGAGGATCAGCGGCGGCAGATGAACTTGATCGCTGATGGCACTTAACCCATGGTTGAACCAGGAATCCCGCGTGGCATCCAGCAGGACGCCGACCAGAATGGCCGTCAGCGCTGATACCACAATACCCACCCGACTCCGGCGGGAAAAGTATTTTCCCCGGACCCGTTGCGGCACCAACTTGGCCATCCATAACACCCATGGTGGAGCAGCCACATTTCCCAGGGCCGATGCCAGAAATACCAGCACCACAATGGCCGTAGCGCCATGGAAGGCGGGAAATATCCACGGCAGCAGAGCCAACGGAATATAAAGGGCAGCCTGGCTTGTGGCGCACCAAAGAAAGATGCGTTTCACCCGGCCGGTGGACTGCGTATAAACGGAGCCAATGACCTGAAAAATGGACCCCAAAAAACCCGCCGCCGCCAGATATCCAAAGGTCAGGTCATTGGCCCCCATGTATTTGGCCAGTTCGGTAACGGTGGCCCCGGTGGTGGAAAACATCCAGAACGCACCGAAAAACCAACTGAAGATGACATAGTAAAGGCTGCGCCGCAGCGCCGCTCCACGAATCCGGTGACTCGGCGGCAAAATCGGCGCCTCCGTTGGCGTGGTGTTAACTCGGGATGTTTCTGCAGACACCGTTTTCATATTCCAAAACCGGCCAAGAGTATACGGCCAGCATTAGCGCCTGCATAGCCCATCAGATCAGCAATTGGCTATGTGCCGTGGA
>JAKAYZ010000375.1 GCA_021816165.1 Planctomycetota bacterium
CGCCAGAATTGCCACCACCATCGCCAGTGCCGCCAATCCGCCGATCTTCAGTATCTTCGAGCGGGTTCTGATTTCCGCCAGGCTGAAGGTGAAGACCGTTATTCCGGCCAGGGCTGTGATAAAAAAAACCAGCCCACGCTGCACCGCCCAAGTCACCAGCAAAGCATTGATTGCGGCCAGTCCCCACGCCAGACGCCCGCCGCTGACAATGGCGAAAATAATGGCCGCCAGCAGCAGCGGCAGCAAAGCCAGCAGGTAGGTCAGGTGCGCCAGTCCCAGCCATTGTCCGAGTCGCGCGGTCACCAGGGTTAGTAACATCAGGCCGGCAAAGGCGGCCAAGCGGGTGATGCTGCGCAGTTCCTGTTCCCGGCTGACCACGTAAAGGGTCAGGATCAGGGACAACAGCAACAACACCACAACCCTGGCCGGCCGGGTGAACAGCGCCCGCCACGGATGCAGCGTCTGCAGTTGCTCGAGATAGCTTTGGTGGGCGGCGGCCAGCAGTTGCCGGTCGCCGGCAGTTAAAACGCGGCCCGCCGGAATCAACAACTCGCCACGATGGAACACAATGGCGGCGGCAGGAACTTTCGCGGCATTGGCCAAAGCCAGCCGCTGCGTAGCTGCCGTGTCAAAGGTGTACGTGGGTACGTTGAGATTGGCCAGATACTCGGTAAAACACTTGCGCACCGGAACAGGGAAGTAGGTGGCCACCCAGGGAGCAAGGGATTTCTGCTCGGTGCCCATAATCAGCAGATTGTTAATGGAAATGGACCGCTTGGATGGCCCCAGGAACACCGTCGAGGCAGAGCCGGCGGCAATGCGGTTGAAATCCGCACGGGTCACCACCGGATGTTCGCGCAGGCTCATCACCAGGCCATGTACCAACTGTTGATAAGATGCCGCTTGACGCGGTACCGCCTGCTGCTTGAGCCAGGCCAACGCCGCCACCGACATTTCCGGAAACTCTCTGGCTACGCCGGCTGGTAAATTGGCCAGCGTGGCGGCGTGGGCCACTGCCCCTGGCAAGGTGTCCAGGGTTTTGGTAATGGTCGTAAACACCCGCCCATTGTCGGTGGGGATGAGAATCGGCGGCGTGCGCAAACGCACCTGCCGGCGCAATTCCGCCAGGGACAGCTCATTGGGGATGGTGAAATGTACCGGAGAAAAAATAGGCTTCCGGAGAAAGCCCTGCGGTCCGGATTCTGCCCGGCGCCCGGGAATAAACCCGATCAACAGTGCCAGCAGAAAGAATATCGCCGCACCAATGGCCACCCGCGCCTGCCAGGCGGTAAGCTTCCACAGTGGATCGCGGCGGGTGGTTGGCTCATCCACCACCGCCCTGCGCCTTGGGCTTCGTTTTTGAAACCACATAACATTCACGCCGACTTTCGCCGCGTGTTCCTGTCAGACCGCCTGCTTTTCGAGCACCTCCGGGAGTGTACGCCTCCACCCTCTCTGGGCCGGACAGCGCTCGCGGCCGGCGGGATGCACCTTACATGGGACGGCGTTTGATGGTTTGGTCGTACATGGCCAACAGTTTTTGTTTGTCAAAAACCATTTCTTCACGGGTCATTCCCACCAAGTCGTATTCGTAGGTTAATTCAATGGCATCCACGGGGCACGCTTCTTCGCACATGCCGCAGTAGATGCATCGCAATTCATCTATATCAAACTTCACCGGATATTTTTCGCGATCCGGCCAGGAGGCGGGGGCGGCCTCGCCTACAATATGGATGCAATGTGCCGGGCAGGCCGTGGCACACATATAACAGGCCACACATTTAACGCGATTCTGTTCATCACGGTTGAGCCGGTGAACCCCCCGATACCGCTGCACGTCCATGCCTTGTTCCAGCACCGGGTGATCTTCACGTCGATCTTCGGGATACTGTATGGTGCGCACCTGGCCACCCACGGAACGGAACAAATGCCCGATCGTGGTCCCCAAACCGCTAAGGACTGCGGGTATGAAGGTATTTTCGAGCGCCGAAAGCTTTGGCGGCTCTAATTGAATCACATCCTGCATCTTCATGGTTTAATTCCGATCAATCAACAGCACATTCCCCTTACCCTTGACTATTTTAGGTGATTTATCGGCGAAAATCCAACGGTCAAAGACCCCCCCGGCGCCGCATCGGGGCGGAGCCACCCGTGGTAGCGCTTCAGGGCCGGTCATGGGCACTGGAGGGGGGCGTTGCCGAGTTTTCGGCTAGCAGGCCTTCCCGGGGGAGGCTCGCAGAGCAGCCTATGGCTGGGAATAAACCGTGGGTGTCGCGAAATACGGCCAGCGGGATGATGGGGGCCGGATGAGTCCAGAAGTGCACGCCCGGTTCCGCAGGGGCGGGGGTGAAATTCCCCTGGGCTAGTCACCTCTCCCATGCGTCCGCGCGATTTATAGCAATTTATAAGGCATTATAACATAGTATAAGCCAAACATTGTATAATATGGTATAATTTGTTATAAATTGCCTTTATGGATCCAATCAAGAACCCATTTTCTCCCGGTGCTGGTTCACCACCGCCTGAACTCGTCGGACGCGACGCCATTCTGGAACAGGTTCGCATACTGTTAGGACGAGTAAAGGCTGGCCGATCTGAAAAGAGCATGTTGCTCAACGGCCCGCGCGGAGTTGGTAAGACCGTGCTTCTCAACGAGATGGGCCGTCTGGCCGTCAATGAAGGCTACCGGATTGTCTCGATTGAAGCATCCGAGGACAAGGGGCTTGCGGCGGCCATCGCACCGCCTCTAAGGACGCTTTTGCTCGAATTTGATCGAATCGCGCGAATCGCTGGCAAGGTCAAGCTTGCTTTGCGTGTGCTCAGAAGTTTCATTGGAACCATTACCCTTGCCACACATGGCGTTGCCCTCGGCCTGGATATTGAGCCTGAAAAAGGCGTCGCCGATAGCGGTGATTTAGATATTGATCTGCCGGACCTGCTGGTTTCCGTTGGCGAAGCCGCGCGCGAGCGCCAGAACGCGGTGGCCATTCTGATCGACGAAATTCAATATTTCCGCCCACGGGAAATTGGGGCGCTGCTGATGGCCATGCATAAGGTGCAGCAGCTCAAGCTTCCATTGGTGTTGCTCGGTGCCGGCCTCCCTATTTTGCCCGGGCTGGCGGGTGAAGCAAAATCTTACGCCGAGCGGCCCTTCAACTTTCCGGAAATAGGGGCTTTGTCAGAGGCGGATGCCGGAAAAGCACTCCACGATCCGGCGCGTGCAGCCGGAGTAATTTTTGACGGCAGCGCCCTGAGAGAAATTTTTCAGCACACCAAGGGTTATCCTTATTTTGTTCAGGAATGGGGCTATCAGACATGGAACGTCGCGGAGTCCAGTCCGATCACGCGGGCGACCGTGCAAGCGGCGACGGCATTGGTCATACCCCGCCTGGATCAAAACTTCTTTCGGGTGCGTTTTGATCGTCTGACGCCGGCGGAGAAGCATTTTCTCCGAGCAATGGCGGACTGTGGATCCGACGCCGCGCGCACTGCGGATGTCGCTGAAAGGCTCCAGGTTAAAATCACCAAGCTCGGCCCACTGCGGGCCCGATTGATAAAAAAGGGGATGA
>JAKAYZ010000376.1 GCA_021816165.1 Planctomycetota bacterium
CACCATGAATTCCATTGCATCCGATGCCAATGAAAAAGCGACACCGAAGGAGGCCGTTGACCCAGTCTGCGGCATGAAGGTGAACCCCGCAAAATGTGCGGGAAGCCATATGTTCAGCGGTCAGACTTACTATTTTTGTGGCAAAAGCTGCCTGGAAAACTTTAAAGCAGACCCACCCAAGTTTCTCAAGCCGAAGGATGAAGGCACCAAACGGAATGGGAGCGACCGGGCTGAAGGTTCGTCGGGAGAGGGAACAGATCGGCGCGGCAACGCTGAAACCCAAGCCTCGCAGGGCAAATATTACACCTGCCCCATGCATCCGGAAATAAAGTCAGTCAAGCCCGGCCCGTGCCCCAAATGCGGAATGGCTCTGGAGCCGGTAAATGCCTCGGCTGATGACCAGCCCGATGATTCGGAATATCGTGACATGTTGCGAAGATTTGTCCTCGCGGTGGTGTTGGCGATTCCGGTCGTGATTTTATCAATGGTGGCAGATGGACATATCGCACATTTAAATCGGGCACCTTGGGTTGGCTGGGTGCTGTTTTTGCTCTCAACGCCCGTGGTGCTCTGGGCGGGGTGGCCATTTTTTGTGCGCGGCTGGCGATCTATCAGCAGTTTCAGTATTAATATGTTTACATTAATAGCCATGGGCGTGGGCGTGGCGTACAGCTACAGCCTGGTTGCCCTTGCAATGCCGGGCTTGTTTCCGCGGCATTTTCAAAATCGGAGCGGCCTGGTGCACACCTATTTTGAGGCAGCCGCAGTCATTACGGCACTGGTGCTCCTGGGGCAGGTACTGGAACTGCGGGCGCGGCGTAAAACCGGCGCGGCCATGAGCGAACTGCTTTCGCTGGCCCCAAAAACCGCTCGTAAAATTGAGCCCGATGGGTCGGAATCAGATGTGGCCATCGACGGGCTGGTCCCGGGCGATACGCTGCTGGTTAAACCCGGTGAAAAGATACCCACTGACGGTGTGGTAACAGACGGGGGCAGCACGGTGGATGAATCGATGTTGACGGGAGAACCACAACCCGTCGAAAAAAAGGCCGGCGACAAGGTAACGGGTGGATCGATCAACGGCAGCGGTGTACTGAAAATGACAGCCGAGAAGGTTGGCGCCGAGACGACGTTGGCTCAGATCATCCATCTGGTAGGTGAGGCCCAGCGAAGTCGCGCGCCGATACAAAAACTGGCGGACCGGGTATCGGGAATTTTTGTTCCGCTGGTTGTGGCCGTGGCGGTAGCCACCTTTTTTGCCTGGCTGATTTGGGGGCCTAAGCCTTCAGCGGTATACGGTTTGGTAAATGGGGTGGCGGTACTGCTTATTGCCTGCCCCTGTGCGTTGGGGTTGGCCACCCCGGTGTCGATTGTGGTGGGTATTGGAAGAGCAGCCAGGCAGGGCATTTTGATTCGCAATGCAGAGGCCCTTGAGGCACTAAGCCATGTTGATACGATCGCTCTCGACAAGACAGGCACACTGACGCGGGGACGGCCAGAGGTGGTAAGTTTGAAGGCCATACAAGCCGACGGCGAGGTGGCCTTACTATCCATGGCCGCGGCCCTTGAAAGGGCGAGCGAACATCCTTTGGCGGCGGCCATTTTAAGAGCCGCGGAAAAACGGGGCATACAGCCACCTGAAAGCCATGATTTTAAGGCAATAAGTGGTCGTGGCGTACGTGGCAAGGTATCAGGCCATGACGTGCTTTTGGGTAACAGGCGCATGCTGGAAGAGCTTCGCGTGGACGTATCGCCGGTACAGGCAGAGTTGGAAAAATATGAAGCGGACGGACAGTCTGTCGTGCTGCTGGCAGTGGACGGACGGCTTGAGGGTATCATCGGCGTAGCAGATCCGATCCGCGATGATGCCGCGTCGGTCGTTAATGAACTCAAACGCCTCGGTATGGAAGTTGTCATGCTCACCGGCGACAATGCCGGCACCGCTGAACACGTGGCTGAGCGTGTCGGCATCCGCCAATACAAGGCAGGACTCCTGCCCGCCGACAAACACGCTCAGATCAGTCAGATGCACAGCAAAGGCCGAAAGATCGCGATGATCGGGGATGGAATTAATGATGCAGCGGCACTGGCCGCGGCGGATGTCGGCATCGCGATGGGATCTGGAGCTGATGTGGCCATTTCCAGCAGTGGCGTAACATTACTGCACGGAGATTTACATAAAGTACTCCAGGCCATATTTATAAGCCGGACGACCATGCAGAACATTCGCCAGAATCTCGCATTTGCCTTTGTTTACAATACGTGTGGTGTGCCGATCGCAGCAGGAGTGCTTTATCCGTTTTTTGGGTTACTGCTTAGCCCGATGATTGCGGCTGCGGCTATGAGCTTGAGTTCCGTTTCAGTTATAACCAACGCCCTGAGATTGCGGCGTGCCCCGCTGAAATAGCGGGTAACCCGATACACCCATCCGAGACGGGTTTGATGCGCGTGGCAAACGCATATCTTCGACGGGCCGGGCCCCGATTGGCGGCCTTTGCGTCAGCCGGCATTTCCCAGATCGGCATTGCGGCGGATTTTTTCCTGTTTTATTAATTCTTGGAGTTTGGGCAGCATTTTGACCAGCTCATTGGCGACTGCCGTCTCCGGATGCTCATCGATTACCTTCTGGGATATGGGGAACGCTTCGTCGTAGCGCCGCCGCTGGAGCAATTCCTTAAACTGCGTTTCGAGGTCTTTTACTTCCTGAAGGTCGGCATTTTTGCGCAGGGTGGGGAGTTCGGACCGCAATTTTTCAACCAGCTTATCGTCCGGGTATTTTTCCAATAACTGTTGCGCGATCAGGCTGGCTCGTCGCCATTGGCGATGATCACTGGCATCCTTCAATTGGCCAATCAAATTTTGCAATTCCTCTCGATGCCAACTCTGCATTTCGCTGCGTATCTGCCGGACGTAATCAACCACTCCCCTATCGTCGGGATATTGCAGTTCCAGTTTCGCAACCAACGGTTCCACCATATCCCACCGATTCGACCCAACCCACCCGCGTATCCGGTCCTGCGCGTCGGAGAGGTCAAGGTCGGCCTTGCGTTGTTTGGCAAAAGCCAACTCATCCTGCAAATCTTTCTTTTGAGGATCGTCGGGAAAAAGGAAATTAAAATCCTGAAGGATGACCTCCGCTGCCTTCCATTCCTCATGACGCAGATGATGGTGAAGTTTCTCAATAAGCCCGCGCCGCTTTTGATCCAAACGGCGCTTGAGCATGGCGGCCCTTTCCGGCTCACTCATAAGCAGGGTATCGCGCAGTTCAGTCATCACCGTCAGTAATTGCGACAAATCTGTCGAATTGACGGTTGGATCGGCAGATCGCGTCGGCACTGGTTCCGCCCCTGCTGCTGAGTGGGATGCCGAGGACGCGCCTTTCATGGTGCCGCCAAGTTCCCGAAGCGATTCGTCCACCGAGCTGAGGCGCAACTGAGTCCCTTCTCCGGTTTTGACAACTCGCCGCAGCAGCAACACCTCGGACTTAATCCCAATAAGGGCCATTGCAAAACTGAATAACATGCCACTTGGCAAAATGCTGGCGACGAGGCAAACAATCAC
>JAKAYZ010000377.1 GCA_021816165.1 Planctomycetota bacterium
ATGGCTGGTGGCCGGTATGATTGCCGGGCTTAGCTATCTGACTCGTCCGGAAGGTGTGGCGGCGGTGTTCATTTTCTGGGGGGCGTTGGCGATTTACCATGGTTGGCCGCTGCCGCGACTGTTGCGCTGGCGGTTGCCGCAGCGCCGCGGTCCGGTGTGCGCTTTGACCTGCGGGCTGCTGATGCTGTTGGGCTTTGTGTTGGTTGGTTCGCCTTACATGATGGCCATCGGCAAGTTCACCGGAAAAAAATCCACGGTCCTTAACGATTTGGTCGCCACACCGCCGGCAGCCATCGTGGGTTCACGGCCTGCGTCCGGTGCCGTCAACGGTGCTGTTGGCCGCACCGTCCCGCTGCAGATGGCCGCTTTTGAACCATGGCGTGGCGGAATCTGGTTTAAGATCGGTCAGGAACTTGCGGAAACATTGGGTTGGGTTCCCGGCATCATCATGATTGGCGTGTTACTGGCCAAACCGGTGGTGCTGGGCCGCCGCCGATGGCGCGGGCTGGTGTTGGCCTGGGCGGTGTTGTGGCTGATGGTGATGATCTGGCTGCTGAGCACAGCCCACTATTTAGCCAATCGACACACGTTGGTGCTGGTGTTTTTGCTGGAAGCATTGTTTGCCCTGTCTTTGGCTCAGGCGGCATTTTTGTGTGCCAAGGTGCGACGGGAAATTGGGCTGGAACCATCGGCTTCCGGTGGAATGTACCGCGATCGGGCTGCGGTTGGCTTTGGTTTAATCATTTGTTTTCTCGGCTGTCTGCCGGGCTTGGTCAGCCTGACCCACGCGCCGCAGCGCGGCCTGCATTACCTCCGCAACAGCGCCAATTGGATCCACGCCCATACAGCCCGAGACGTTCGCGTGGTGGTGCCGCGCGTGGATGACCGGCTAAGTCTGATCGCGTATTATAGTGGGCGGCAGTATTTTTACTGGCCTTACACGGCGGAAGACATGCCCGTGAAACACATTGAGCGGTTATGCGGAGACCGGCCGTTTGTGCTGCCGCTGATTTTTCCAGGCCGTGGCCACCAAGCCTTCCCGCGGCGAATTGGATCGCTGGAAGTGGTCAAAGATCATGGGCGTGCGGTTTATTTTCGGTCGCGCCATGCGCTGCAGGGAGATGAGGTGGTGCTTTATGCTTTGCCGGGGGCCAAAGTTATGGGTCACAGATGACAGCTGCATATCCAAAACCCATCATCGGTATGACCGGCGGAATAGGATCGGGCAAAACCTGCATGGCCCAGGAGTTTGGCCGGTTGGGTTGTCTGGTCATCAACAGCGATGACTTGGCCCATGAGGTGCTTCATCAGCCGACGGTAAAAAGCCAACTTGTTCAATGGTGGGGTGCGGCTATTTTAGATAAAAGCACCGCACGGGTGGATCGGGCTGCGGTGGGCAAAATCGTGTTTGGCAATGCTGCGGAGATGGCCCGGCTAACTGCGGTACTCCACCCGCAAGTCGCTGAACTGAGAAAAAAAATAATGGCCTCGGCGGCCTTGGATTCTAAGATTCCAGCGATTGTGTGGGATTCACCACTGCTGTTTGAAAACGGCCTGCATACGCAATGCGACGCCATTATTTTCGTAAAAGCGTCGCTGCAAACGAGAATCAATCGCTTAAAAAAGGAGCGCGGCTGGGATGCCCAAGAACTGCTCCGCCGGGAAATGATGCAACTGCCACTTGACAAGAAGGAAAAGGCGGCGCATTATTATATAGACAACGATGGCGATGTGGCCGTCGGCTTGCGTCAGGTGCAAAGTATTCTCGCCCGGGTTATCCAGAATTATTCCGCCAAAAGCGATGTAAAATAGGTTTTTGACGACAAGGCTTTTGGAATTGGGGCAGAGGCCCCGACTATCGGCCGCACCCGTATGGTGGATTCTGGATTAAAAACTTTGTATTATTTAGCCGGGTTGGCCGATAAGAGAACCTATACGAGAGCCTTCATACCAGCTCCAGAAGCAAAAACCAAGGAATCCTTCGGGTCACGATAAAGCTGGTGAATGCGACACTTGTCGCTGGACGAATAAAATGCCGCGGGTTATTTTGTGCGGCGTCTGAAGCAGACCGGCAGGCATCAGCAGGCAAATCCAGTAGCAGTTGGTCATCGCCAAATATTCGCAAATACCCTTTAAGACCCCCGGAAAATCAAAACTAAAAAGAAGTACGTCATAACACTCACTTTGAATTCAACATGTAACCACCTATTGGAGGTACGCCATCATGGCACGCAGCACCAAAAGTAAAAAACATCCGAGCACAAACACCGCCGTAGCCGAGCCGGAGAATCCGCTCCTGAACCAGGAGGAAGTGTCCGCCACGTCCGACGACCGGGCCAACGCCAATCCGCGGGAATCCGGTGATGAAGCCACCCCGTCGGCAACCACGCCCGATTCAGCGCCTGCGGCCGATGGCAACAGCAATGGCAATGTAGCTCCGGCTGCCAAAAAAAATCTCGATGGATCCGCCATGATCGGCTCGGCCATTGTCGGGGATGGGGTGAGTCTGGACGACGATGATGAATTTCTGGATGAGGAAACCCACGAAAAATATGAACAGATCAAGCGCAGCGAACTGCACCTGATTGACCTGCAGAAAATGACGGTGGCCGAGTTGCATGAGATCTGCAAAAAGGAGTCGATTGAGGAATTCATCGGCCTGAAGAAGCAGGAACTGATCTTTAAAATTCTCAAAAAGCGCATCACCGATAACGGCATGATGGTGGGTGAGGGCGTGCTGGAAATTCTGCCCGACGGTTTCGGGTTTCTCCGTTCTCCGGAATACAACTACCTTCCGTGCCCCGATGATATTTATGTTTCGCCTTCGCAGATTCGCCGCTTTGGCCTGCGTAATGGCAACATCATCACCGGCCAGATCCGCCCGCCGAAAGAATCTGAACGCTATTTCGCGCTGCTGCGGGTGGAGGCCATCAATTTTGAAGACCCCAATGTGCTGACCGAAAAGGTCAACTTTGAAGACTTAACACCCCTGCATCCCAACAAACGGTTTTTCCTGGAAACGGTGCCCGAAGAAGTCAATATGCGCATTGTGGATCTGGTAACACCCATCGGCAAGGGGCAGCGCATGTTAATTGTAGCTCCGCCGCGCACCGGCAAAACCGTACTCCTGCAGAAAATGGCCAATGCCATTTCGACCAACCATCAGGATGTTTATCTCATCATCCTGCTGATTGATGAACGACCCGAGGAAGTAACGGAAATGCAGCGGGCCACCAAGGCCGAAGTGGTCAGTTCCACGTTTGACGAACCTGCGAGCCGGCACGTGAGCGTTGCGGAAGTGGTCATTGAAAAGGCCAAACGCCTGGTGGAATATGGCCGTGATGTGGTCATTCTGCTGGATTCCATCACCCGTCTGGCCCGGGCCTACAACACGGAAGTGCCGCACTCCGGCAAAATTCTATCCGGTGGTGTGGATGCCAACGCCTTGCAGAAGCCCAAGCGATTTTTCGGTGCTGCACGTAACATTGAAGAAGGCGGATCGCTGACCATCATCGGCACCGCACTGGTTGATACCGGTTCGAAGATGGACGA
>JAKAYZ010000378.1 GCA_021816165.1 Planctomycetota bacterium
GGACATTTAGTTTTAGCAGCTTCCAAGATGGCGTTCCGGATGGAATTGCTGTGCAGTCCGATCTCAGACTTGGGGCGGCAGCGTTAGATTGCGCCCCGACGGATCGCTTGTAAAAAGATGCACTTTGTCCATATTCAAATAAAGTGGAATGTTCGCTTGAACGGCGAGGCCTTGTAGATGCTGAGCGTCGGTGCGGCAGATCAGGGTGGGCTGTTGGTCCAGCGAAAGATAAACATCCACTTTGTCGCCAAGTGGTTCAATGACGGAGACCGTCGCCTGAATGCTGTTTTCCTGGCCGGCAAAGCGGCCCTGTCCCACTGGAGAGATGGCTTCGGGACGTACACCCAGCGTCACTTGGGTGGCTGGTACCTTGCGCAGGCATTCCTGCAATCTTGGCGGCAGCAGCAGCCTTTGCTTTTCAAAGGAAAAATAGCAACCGTCCACAATACCCCCGGTTATAAAATTCATCGGTGGGGTACCCACGAAGCCGGCCACAAACCGGTTAACAGGTTGCTCATAAACCACAAGCGGCGGGGCGCATTGCTGGATCAGTCCGTCTTTCATCACCACGATGCGGTCGCCCAGGGTCATGGCCTCTTCTTGGTCGTGGGTAACGTAGATGGTGGTGGTTTTCAGCCGTAGGTGCAGTTTCTTTAGTTCGGCCCGTGTTTCCACGCGCAGCTTGGCATCGAGGTTAGAAAGTGGCTCATCAAATAAAAATGCCTTGGGATTGCGCACAATTGCCCGGCCCACGGCCACGCGCTGGCGTTGTCCACCGGAGAGCGCCTTGGGCTTGCGCTGGAGATAATCAGTGAGTCCCAGAATTGCAGCCGCTTCCTGTACCCTCTGGTCAATCTGCGACTTGGTGAGACCGAGTTCGCGGCGGCGCAATTGCAGGCTAAAAGCCATGTTTTTGTAAACACTCATGTGCGGGTACAGGGCATAATTTTGAAAAACCATGGCAATATCGCGGTCCTTAGGGGGGACGTTGTTCACCACGCGACCGTCAATACTTAGCGTGCCGTCGGAAATTTCCTCAAGCCCCGCCAACATGCGAAGGGTGGTGGTTTTTCCGCAGCCCGAAGGGCCTACCAGCACCACAAATTCTCGGTCTTTGATCGACAAGGAAATTCTGTTGACCGCCCGCACATCCCCGGGATACACCTTGGATACTTCTCGAAAATCCACCGTGGCCATAGGTTTTCCTTCACCAGTGTAATCCGCCAGATCATGCCGCCGCCAAACTGCAGCCCGTTACCAATTGATCCGGGCGATTTGTTTGCCCCGGAGTTATCGGCTAATCTTATCGCAGGTTCAGGGATCATGGCAAGCTGCGTTGCCGACTGGCCGGGCTGGAAAAAGACCTCTTGCCCGCTGGCTGCCGAGCTGCTTGTCAGCCGCTGACGGCGGAACGCTGGGTGATTATGACAACGGATGTGGTGGTGATTGGTGGGGGGGTGATCGGGTTGACCAGCGCATGGCGCATGGCGCAGCGTGGTTTGAAGGTGACGCTGGTAGAGTCGGATCGATGTGGGGCCGGAGCCAGCAGCGCCGCATTGGGTGCTTTATGGCCTCCGTCCGCCACCATCAACGGGCCGCTGCAGGCCCTGCATCGCCAAAGTCTGTGGGGGTTCGAAGAATTTGCCAACGAATTACGCGAGGCCTCCGGTGTGACGGTGGATTTTCTGCGGCAGGGCCGAGTTGAACTGCTATCTGGCGCTAAGGCCCAGGCGCATGCTCTCCAGGAGGCTACTGCGGCCCAGGCCAACTGGCCGCCCTTGGTGTCATCGCCAGTGATGGAATTGCTTTCCGGTGATGAGTTGCACCGACAGGAACCGGAAGTGATACCCTGGCCGGCGGGAGCCTTGTGGTGCAAACTTTCGGCTCAGGTGGGGGTGGAAAGCCTGCTGGCGGCTTTGCAGGCGGCGTGTCGGCGGTCCGGGGTGCAAATTCTGGAAGGTACCCGGGTTATCAAGCTGGATATTTCGGAAAGTACCTTTCGCGGGGTGCATACACTGTCGGAAAAAATTTCGGCGGGCAAGGGCGTGTTAACCACTGGCGTGGGGACAGGTCAATTTGCTGATGTTGCCGCGGCTGTTCCTATTCATCCGGTACGTGGGCAGGCCCTGCTGCTCAATACGGGGCGGCAAATGATTTTTCGGATCATTAAGAATGGCAAGATTTTTTTAGTGCCTTGGCCGGATGGGCGCATTCTGGTAGGCTCGACTACAGAACCAGAAGCTGGATTTGACAATGCCAATACCGCCGATGGCGTAAACTTTTTGTTGACCGGGGTAGTGGCAACATGTCCCGTGCTGGCCAAGGCCAGGCTGGAGAAAATCTGGTCGGGATTACGGCCTTCCGGGCCACATGGTCGACCAATTATTGGCGAGTTGAAAGGCCTTTCTGGTCTGGTGGTGGCCGGCGGGCATTTCAAAATCGGCATCGGCATGGCTCCGCTCACTGGAGAGATTATTGCCGACTTGGTAACCCACGGCCGCTGTAAATACGACATCAGCCAGTTTCTACCGCATCAGTCACCCGCGGGCAAATCGTGCTGACGCCAGTTTGAGCCGGTGTTGACGTAATCTTATCATCATATTATCATCCCGCTAACATGTGCGTCTGGGTTAGAGTTTGTATCTGAAAATGTGATTGGATTGGCCTGGTCGACCGTAATCGAAGGAGCAGTTTTCCATGAAATGCAATTTACGTTCTAAAATCGGTGCCACGCTTATGGCCATGGTCGTGTTAACGCTGTGGATGAGCCATCCCGCTGGTGCGGATACTCTCTGGATGCAGTCCGGAGATCGCATTTCCGGCCAGATCGTCGAAATCACTGCAACCAACCTCCTCATCAAAACGCACTTCGCCGGCACGTTGCATGTGAAACTGACGGCCGTGAAGACCATGGTCAGCCATCAACCGGTAAAGTTTATCAGCCGACATGGGCAAATTCACACCGCGTACGTAGAGCCAAACGCCAAACGCACGGGATGGCGGGAAACGCAGAAAGAACCCCTCATTGCGGCTGATTTGCCGGCTCCGTTGCATGCTCCGGTTGCCCTTGCCGCAGCGGTGGTACCGGCTAAACCGCAGTCCATATTTGGCCCGCATTGGAATAACGAACTTGATTTGGGAGCCACCAACATCACGGGAAATACGCAACAGACGGAATTTGCCGGGTCGGTGCGGTTCCATTATCTCAACCAACCCAATGATTTAAACATGGATGTGACGGGCGCATACGGAACCACCAATGGCGTGCAGGATGCGGGCCGTCTGGGTTTTGGCGCTATCTATCGCCGACTCCTGCCGCAGTGGCAACCGCACAATCGCTGGTACGCCTTTGCTGAAACACACGAGCTTTACGATGCCATTCGCGGTATTTCGTTTCAAACCAACGATCTTGGTGGCTTGGGCTATAAGGTATTCACCGGGCCTAAATTTGAGATGGATCTGCGGGCCGGCCCCGGTTATTTATACGAAACATTTTTCCATGGCGGCAATGTGTCCACGGAAACCGCTTCGGCCGGGTTGCA
>JAKAYZ010000379.1 GCA_021816165.1 Planctomycetota bacterium
TCCTTCGGCGAAAGCCCCTGAGATTCCCAGAATCTGATTTGTTCGGCGTGGGCTTTGGCGCTCATGGCGGGCAGGTTATCCGGATCCAGGTTCAGCTTGGACATCGCGATTTTCAGTTGATTTTGCAGGTCTGCTTCGTGCATGGCGGAAGCTTTGGCTGGATCGTCTTCAACCATTTGGTCCAGCATGGCGGCTTGTTTGGCTTTCAACTCCGGCGGCAATTTTGCCGGGTCCATGCCCAGATTTTTACACATGGCCGCCACCTGCGCTTCCATCTGCTGGCGCATTTCAAGCTTCTGCTGTTCTTTGGCGGCCAGTTCCTCGGCGGTTGGCTGAGGTGGTTTGGCTTCCGGCGGCGGTTCTTCGGCAGGTTCTTCGGGTTCCTTCAGAGATTGCAGGAATTTCTGGCGGCACACTTCCAGCGATACGGGCGGTTGCGTCAGCGGTTCATCCATAATAAATACATCGGCGACATCTTCAAATTCTTCAGATTTTACCGCCGCCACGCCGCGCCACAGCAGGACCATTTTCTCGGATTCCATATCCACCCAGAGCGTGTCGAGGTGCATCGGCACTTCTTCAAAATTTCCCGCCTGCTTTTCCGTGGCACCGGCGCGGTTGATGAAGCAGCGCACACGGAGGCCGGGCAGTCGCGATTCATATTTTGCATGTTCCGGATGTAGGTTTTCAAAAAGCAAGGGTTCATCGCCGCGCAAAAAACCCTCCACCTGCATGTCCGGAGCGGCGGCATTAAAGTAGGAGAAGTCAAAATCCACGGGAAACCAGGGCCAGCGGGTTTTGCGATAACTGCCGCCATAGGAGCCGAGCTTACCGGCACGCGTATGCCATTTGGCGCTTAGCGGAGCAAAGCCAGCGGGAAATGGGCGATCTTTGGGGTTTTGAATTAATTGCGCGGGATTTTCGATATTGGGCAACTGCCAGATTTCCTGCCCTTGTCCGCCGCGCAGTGGCTCATGGCCCTTGCCGATTGGGTTGGCGACATAGCCGGGACCGCCGTAACTATTTTCATAACGCAGCGCCATGGAACGAAAAGGTTGCGGAGCAGTGGCGGTACGGCTAAGGAGTTTTTTTTCCCAGCGGCGATCACCGGCGACGGTCAATTTACCGGTCTTGTTACCGACTTGGAATGTCGCCTGACACACGGGAATGGGTTTACCGCCCGGCGGATGGCAGGTGCCAACCAAAAGTAAATCGGCCTTGGGTTTGAAATAGGCAAAATCCGATTCATAACGTGGCGGCCCGCTTTTTTCCTCATCATCCGGATAAAATTCGTCGCCGGTTGGGAATGGCTGCTTGGGCAGTGGGATCGGCGGTTGCCCCGGCTTTAAGATGTACGTGGCTTTGGCAATAAGCGTCATGGAGTGGCCGGGAAAATTGGTTCTTCCCGCCAGGGGGGAGAATCGAGCGACCGTTGGATTGGTTATCTTCAAATTAGTGCCCTTCACCACGTTGTATTAGTCGCACCGGGATTCCGCAGGCCGGAAAGATCCCGATATGCCGCGGGGTTACTGTGCGACCGTAAAAGCGCCACTGTTCACGTCAAACTTGGCCAACTTCAGTTTCCCTGAACCATTATCATTGGCAATGGTGATCCCGCCGGGCTTTACGATTAGGTCTGTGCCTGATCCCTGTGTTCCCGCGCCAATGGTGACTTTCTTTTTTGGGGAATTCAGTAATATCGTTCCCTTTGCAGACTCCAGCTTAATATTCCCTTGATCGTCGATCTTGACTCCGCCACTGACGTCCCCGGAGGCGTACGCCGATGTGGCTAATACGAGCGGCTTCATGACCTTGGTCGTGACGACGTTAATTAATGTGTAGACCAAGCCCACTGCCCCAACCGCCACTGCGGCGTCCTCAAGGATTGTAGTGGTCTTATTTACCGCGCTCTGGACAGCAACCGGGTCCACGGTCTGCGTGGAACTTGCCCCGCTGTTATTGCTGGAAGTAACCGTTCCACCGTTGATGGAAACCGTTTTGTTGCCGGCATTAACCCCTGCGTTTAGGGCAGAATCGACACTCGATTCGTGGCTGCTGAGCTCGTTGCCGATATAAGAAAGCATAAACGCCACGACCGAAAGCGCGGCACCCGCCTTCTGCATTCTCAATCCGTGTCCGACTAAGCTCAGGTCGTCGACCGATTTTGGGGGACCAACCTCCAACGCGGCACCCGATGAGCTGAGGTGAAGTATGGAACTTGCCGTGTTCGTAGAAGTGGCATCCTTTTTTCCCCCCACTAGGCAGATACTCTTATCGGCACCGATAATCACGGACTTCTTTGTTATGCAGCCCAGGATGCCGTCAACAAATTGGGAATCGTCCCCGCCAGTCATGCGTAACTGGTCTTTCCCGACCCAACTTGTCGTGCTGAGCATGCAGAAATTCGTTTCGCCAAAAAACGCTCCCGTAACTAACGACCCAAGCCGGAAGACCGCCGTCGGTGCCAGCACCGCGCTGGCATAACTTGCGGCGTGCTGAAACGTCGAGTTACTATAGTTGGTCGTGCTCAGCACGCCTTCCCCGACGATTAGCGTTGACTGAAGGTTGGGGCTGTAAATCTTTACGTGCTCATCGCCCGGCGTCGCGTCCATGGTTATCTGGTTGCCATAGTCGTCGCGGAAAATGCGCTTGTGTTTGTTTGCCGGCAGCGATTCGGGCGGCATGTTGTCCGCGTTGTAGACGCGGCCAGTGATCAGCGGCTTATCCGGGTCGCCTTCCAGAAAATCTACGATGACTTCGTCGCCAACATGCGGCAAGGCCATATCGCCCCAGTTTAAGCCGTTGTTGGGTGCGCCCGCCCAGGATTGTGATACGCGTATCCAGCAGGAGGAGTTCTGATCCGATGTGCCATAGGTGTCCCAGTAGAATTGCACTTTTACCCGGCCATATTCATCGGTGTAGATTTTTTCACCGGACGGCCCCACCACCACAGCCGTCTGGGGGCCGCGTACCAGCGCCTTGGGTGTATTGCGTGCGGGGCGGAACTGCTGGCTGGATTCAAAACAGGTTAGATTGCCCTTAAACGTAGTTTCCACAGGGCCCGGCTGATTCTGCAGATAATTTTCATTGCGGATGTCATATTGCACGCTCTGAATCAGATAGGTCTGATTCATGGCTGAGACCGGATGATCCGCCAAGGTAAACAGGTACCCAGCCTCAATACCGCGATTATTGGAGCTTGCTGAAGCCACCGCAAACCCGGCCTGCTGTTCCTGCATGCGGGCTTGAACATAATTGCCGCCATCGGCGGATTGGCTGTAGCCGCCTGGATAATCATACACACGATGATCCGTCTGGCTGACCACACCGGCGGTGTTGGCGGCTGAGGTTAAAAGTGATTTCTTGGGGGCGGTAAAGTCATAATCGTTGAGCATGAAATTGCCGGACTTAAGTGTCTGCCGCAATTTCCAATCCCGAATATAGTCGCCTTTGGCGGCGCGATCAGGCCCCAGGTAACTGATGCCGGCATCACCGCTGATATTGACACTTGCCGAGACAGA
>JAKAYZ010000380.1:0-1976 GCA_021816165.1 Planctomycetota bacterium
CCAAACACCATGACGTGCCAATTGGTTTTGCCGGGAGTCGGTTTTTGCCAACGTCCGCGCGGCCCACCACGGTGCCCACCGGGTCCACCCCGGCCTGGAATACGCATGATTCGGACAATGGCCCCAGCCACTGGGTTGCCGCTTGAATCCACCACTTTGCCCGAGATACTACCGGTTGCCTGAGGCACCGCTGACGATGCAACCGCTGGAGGTGTGGCCGTAAATTGCAATGCTCCGGCACCACCGATGAGGCCAATGATGGCCAACCCTGCAAGAATTTTTCGCATAATGCGCTCCTTTGAAAAAAAACACGGCTCGGGCCGATCTACCGACCGGTGCAGCCCCGCACAGGGCCCCATCTGCCTGAACTCCGTCATTTTGGCCCGTATCACACCGATCATGGGCACGGATGGTATAGACGCTCGCAGATACACAAAGTTACGCCCTTTCGTCAGGTTCGAATGCAAAATGCCGGAAATGCTCTGCCGGAGGCCCGATTGATGCCCGACCAGAATGGCCAAAATCGTATCCTAATGCACAACCGCTGTGGGCGCATTGATGATGGTGGATGCCGTCGTGTGGACGGCCAGAATGGAGCAGGCAGCCGCCTGGGCAACCGAGGCCTGCGGCCCAGTTAGAAGGCTTTGCTTTAGACGCCATTGCTCGGAAATACCAAGGATAATCAGGTCATAGGCTTCGGATTCGTGTACCGCAACATCAACCGGTGAATTGCTTTCAACCACCTGAAATCTGACCTGCCGCACCCCCCCTGGCGAGCCGAATTGTCGATCCATCATTTCCTGAACACCCAGCCGATCGTCATTGCCCGCACGGTCACCAAGTTTAACAACATGCAGAATCGTTATGTGAGCATCCTGTTGTCGCGCTATGATGTCCGCGGCAAGCAATGCGCCAACGTCCTGATTTTCTCCCAAGTAAGGCACTAGTATTTTCTGCACGGTCCGCAGTGGCTTTCCCATGAGAATCGCCACATTACAGTCGCCATGCTCAATCACCTCGTCGGCAATGTGGCCCAGAGCCGAGCCGGTAAGAATACCTTTGTGCCCGCCAAGGACGATCCACCCGCATTTGTATTTTTGGGCCGTGCGTAGAATATCCGACGCTGGATTTCTGCTAATGAATCCGAGTGCGCGTACCGGTACGTCCAGCTCCGACGCATGCTGAATCGCACGTTCGATCGGGTCCACCGCCGGGTAGAAGGCTCTGTTTCGCCGCTCCTGCTCTTCGGGGTGGCTTAAATGGAGGACGCACAGCCGCCCGATATTGTTTCCCAACAGCCACGCACCAACGTTTACCAACCCGGGCACCGTCTGCGGCGATGAAACCGCTATCAGAGTGCGCGTTTCGCCGCTGGGTGGGGGCGGCTCACGCATCGCCTCGTCACGGCGCTGGCGTGCCGGTGAGTAGACAGCATGCAGCAGGGGAGTGGTGATAAAGGTCGTCGCCAGCGCCATGATGACCATGATGGCGAACATCAACGGCGACATACATGCAGGCTTAATCCAATGTTCAGCACAATAAGTTCAACGAGTCCGCGCGCATTCATCAACGAACCAAGTATGCCGGCATCACGCCAGTTCAGTCCCGCAAACCGACCGCCAAGCGAGGAGAACAGCACCTTGCTGGCGGTGGCAGCCAGCACCACCAGTGCGCAGATTCCCCAAAGGTGGGTGTTGTCCAGCAATCCAATGCTAGTCCGCAGACCTGTGTAGGCGAAAAAAATCGGCAGCAGGAAAAGCAGGATAAAGTCTTCCAGCTTATCGGCGATATGCCGGACAAATTTGCCCTCGGCCGGCATCGCCAAGCCCAGCAGAAACGCCCCGAAGATCGCCTGGATTCCGATCCATTGCGTCACCGCGCTGGACGCCAGCAGCAGAAACAGGATCAAGGCCAACGTGTCACGCGAAAGATAGCCGCGCCGCTCATAAAGCGACTGGAGCCCGCGAAGAACCCGC
>JAKAYZ010000380.1:1986-3517 GCA_021816165.1 Planctomycetota bacterium
TCACCAGCAACATGAACGCTCCAAAGACTGCCGTCCAGAGCAACGTCATAATCGCCGAGAAAAGTGGATTGCTCCCGCCGTGGCCGGTGATTCCGGCGGAAGTTGAAATGGCGATAACCAGGGCCAAAAGGCACCACCCAGCGACGTCGTTGAGCGCACCGCAGGCCAGGCTGAACGTTCCAACATACGAATGGTGCAGATTCCGCTCATTGATCATCCGCGCCAGAACGGGAAACGCCGTTATGCACATCGCTACGCCGATGAACATGGCAAAGACCAGCCGGCTGCCTGATGGCCCGCGAAATTCATGATAAAGCGTTACTCCGAGCGCAAGGCCGACGATCAGAGGGCCCAGAACGCTGGCCAAGCCGGTCATCACCAGCGCTCGGCCCCTGTTACGTAGAAGCTTGATATCCAGTTCAAGCCCCACGAGAAACATGAACAGCACAACGCCCACCTGGCTTAGCACGTTGAGGTAGGGATAAGGATCACTTCCCCTGTGCGCCGGAAAAAGCACCGCCAGCCATGCCCCATGGTTGATCAGGCCTAATACCGATGGCCCAAGGATGATACCGCCGAGCATTTCGCCAACCACGCGGGGCTGACCGATGTAATGCATGAGCCAGCCAACGACCCGCGCCACAAGCAGTATCACAGCTATTTGAACTAACAATTGCAGGATCGGATCGTGCATAGTTCACCTCAATCGCCCGCGCAGGCGTTTATGCCCTCATTGCATTTGGTATCCGCTTCATCCCGAGGGACGGCGGCATTTGTAGCCGGCTTTTTTGTATCTCCGCACTGCAGCCACGGCCCACGACCGAACCCTAACAGCGGTCCGGTAGTAGGTCAACGATGGTCGCGCGTGCCCATTGCGACAAACCTGGTCATTTTTCCGGGCACCCCAGGGGGCGCGGGTGTCGTCGTCCGCTTAGGCCATTTGAGGTGGTCCTCGGGAAACGCCGTCAGTCGTCCGCTTTTTGGGGATTACATCTCTGCCAGGAAAAATGGTCGCCCCCCTTTTGCACAAGGAGATCAATCACCTTCCGCTTTCAATCGCCTTGAGATATAAACTAGTCGGTCATGGTTTCGCGCTGCCCGGGTTGGCTTCACGCAGGAGTTTGACCATCTCAGCCCCACCTGTTAATCGACGCCAATTTCTCGTCGCCGGCGCTGTGATAGCGGCTGCCTGCAAACCCGATAACCACGCCACCGAGGCGTCAACAGTTGCTAATTCCGGTCAACACACCTTCACGCTTACCTGCCAATCATTGGTAAACCCTATGGGGGTGGATACCCAAAACCCCCGGCTGGGCTGGATTTACCACACCCGGCAGAAAGGCTATCGCCAAACCGCCTATCAAATTCGAGTTGCCAGTTCACCACACCTTTTACCATCAGGCCTCGCGGACATCTGGCAAAGTGACCGTATATTTTCCAGCGAAAGTGTGCAGGTGCCTTATTCCGGACCTCCCATGCGATCATGTGAAAGTTATTTTTGGCAGGTGCGGGTTTGGGACCAGCACAACGT
>JAKAYZ010000381.1 GCA_021816165.1 Planctomycetota bacterium
CTGCTGACGATAGCCTTGGCACATGGTAAGCAATGCCTTTTTGGCGATGCCGTAGGGGGCGTTTGTCTCTTCGGGGAATCCGTTCCAAAGGTTTTCTTCCTTAAATGGAACGGGAGTGAATTTTGGATAGGCGCAAATTGTACCGATCTGGACAAATTTCTTAACTTTGCCGAGGCGCGCAGCCTCCAGCAAATGCAACCCCATCGCCATATTCGCATAAAAATAATAACCCGGATTTTCCCGGTTGGCCCCTATCCCCCCCACCCGGGCGGCCATGTGGATAATGACATCAGGCCGCACCGTTTGCACCAGCCTTTCGGCTTGATCCTGACGGGTAAGGTCGCAATCCCGGCTGCGCGCCACATGGATCGCCGCCGGTGCAATGCCGGACTCAATCAGCTTTCGGCACAGGACACTTCCCAGAAATCCGGCTCCGCCGGTGACAAGATATTTCATAGCCGACACCCTGTTTACAAAACCTTCGTCAGCGTGATGCGCCACTGTTCCGCCGGCGGTGGGATTGGATCAGCTTTTCCTGCTCCGCGAGTTCCATATCATGATCCAGCATCATACGGGCAAGCTGTTCCAGATTAACCTTCGGTTTCCAGCCCAGAACCCGGCAGGCTTTGGATGAATCTCCAAGCAGCAGGTCCACCTCCGACGGACGCATGTAACGCTCATCCGTGGCGGTAAATTGCCGGTAATCCAGCCCCAGCATCCCAAAACACAATTCCACCCAGTGACGCACGGAATAGGTTTGCCCGGTGGCGATGACAAAGTCCTCCGCCTGCGGCTGCTGCAGCATCAACCACATCGCCTCCACATAATCTCCGGCAAAACCCCAGTCGCGCTTGGCGTCCATATTTCCAAGGTACAGTTTCGGCTGCAGGCCCAGTTTGATGCGGGTTGCTGCGCGGGTCACCTTTCGCGTGACGAAAGTTTCGCCCCGGCGCGGTGATTCGTGATTGAACAGAATGCCGTTGCATGCGAACATACCGTACGCTTCACGGTAATTCACCACCTGCCAATAGGAATAAACCTTGGCGCACGCGTAAGGACTGCGCGGATGGAACGGCGTTGTTTCCCGTTGCGGAGTCTCGACAACTTTGCCGAACATTTCGCTTGACGACGCCTGATAAAATCGGATCGGTAATTTTACCTCGCGGATCGCTTCCAACAGCATGAGCGTGCCGATGGCGTCCGCACTTACCGTATATACCGGCTGGTCAAAACTGACCCGCACATGGGATTGCGCACCAAGGTTGTACACCTCGTTCGGCAGGCATTTGGTTAAAATATCCCGCAGACAGGAAGCATCCGTCAAATCGCCATAGTGCAGGTGCAGCCGTCGGCTGCTTTCATGCGGGTCCTGATAGATGTGATTCAGGCGTTCCGTATTAAAGCTGCTGGACCGGCGGATGATGCCGTGCACTTCGTATCCTTTGGCCAGCAGAAATTCCGCCAGATACGACCCATCTTGGCCGGTAATACCGGTAATTAATGCCCGTGGGGGCCGTGGTTCATTCATGGCGGTTCAATCCTTGCTTCAGCCAGGTAAATTCGGCGAATTCAATCGGTCTTTTATCGCCTGTTGACCATCGCATGCATCTTCATCGGCAAGCCGAGAAGCTTGATAAAGCCGATCGCATCCTTGCCGTCATATTCCGCACCCATGGTAAAACTCGCAAGGTCTTTCTGATAAAGGCTGTTCGGCGAAGTTACCGCCGCGACCGTAACCCGGCCCTTGAAAAGCCGCAGTTTCACCCGGCCGGTTACGTTTTGCGTGGCATGCCGTACAAACGCATCCAACGCTTCGCGCAACGGATGAAACCATTGCCCGTAATACACCAGCTCGGCATATTTCAGTGCAACCTGCTGTTTGTAGTGCAGGGTGTCACGTTCCATGCACAGCGATTCGAGGGCGCGAATTGCCGTCAGGAGAATGGTGCCCCCCGGCGTTTCGTAGGCCCCGCGGCTTTTCATACCCACCAGGCGGTTTTCAACCAAGTCGGTCTGACCGACACCGTGGCGGCCCCCGATCGAATTAAGCGTTTCAATGACACGGTGTGGGGCAAGCTTCCTGCCATTGACCGCCACCGGGTCGCCGGAAATAAAATCAACGGTTACAAATTCCGGCCGTGACGGCGCTTTGCTGACGGGCACGCTCATCACCCACAGATTATCCATCGGTTCATTGGCAGGATCTTCAAGATCCGCCCCCTCGTGGGAGATGTGCCACAAGTTGCGGTCCCGGGAGTAAATTTTCTTAACGCTTTGGGCAATCGGCACGCCCTTTTCCCGCGCGTACAGAATGGCCGCCTCGCGGCTGCGCAGTTCGAACCGGTCATCCTTCCAGGGGGCGATTATTTTCAAGCCGGGTCCCAATGCCATGTACGTAAGCTCGAAACGAACCTGATCGTTTCCTTTGCCGGTGGCACCGTGCGATACGGCATCGGCGCCTTCCTTCAAGGCGGTTTCCACTTGATATTTAGCGATCAGCGGCCGGGCAATGGATGTGCCGAGCATATAGGTGTGTTCGTAAACCGCGCCCGCCCGCAGCATCGGAAAACAGTAATCGCGGGCGAATTCCTCGCGCAGGTCCTTCACAATGCACTTGTCCGCACCGCTGGCAATGGCCTTTTTCTTGATGCCTTCCAGTTCATCGCCCTGTCCGAGTTCCGCGGCGAAGGCGATAACCTTGCAGCCGGGATAATTATCCTTAAGCCATGGTAAGATCACGGAAGTATCAAGCCCGCCCGAGTAGGCAAGAACTATTTTTTTAACGTTATTTTCCTGTGGCATGGGTGCTCCTGTAATAGCCAAGCGGGATATGATGCCCACGGAACGGCCGATTGGCAACCCGCCTGAAAGTTTTTCCCGGCCGGTGAGATATATATTAAACTGCGCCGCCGCGGCCGGCCTCAAAGTTTATTCCGCTCGAGCCATTAGCGCCGTCGCCGCTTGTCGGCTGTGGAATGGGGTATGCCTGCATAAAAGCCTCTTCCGTCATAACGGGAATGTTCAGTTTGCGGGCTTTTTCCAGTTTGCTGCCCGCCTCCGCCCCGGCGAGAACAAAATCAGTTGTTTTGCTCACGGTTTCGCCTGCCTTTCCCCCCAGTTCTTCGATAAAGGACTTAATCCGGCTGCGGGTGAAATTTTCAAGCGTGCCCGTGACCACCACCGTTTTACCGGTCAGCGGCCCATCGGTCGCCCGGCTCTTTTGGCCGACCAAGCTGATGCTTACACCCAGCGCGGCAAGATTCTCCAGCATCGCCGCCCCGCCTAACTGATGCAGAAAATCATAAATCGACCGTCCCGCCACCTCGCCCACGCCTTCCACGGCCTGCAGTGCATCCAGCGAAGCGGATCGCAGTTCCTCAAGTCCGGGGAATTTTTCAGCCAGCAGCAGGGAAGTTCGTGTGCCGATATGGCGAATGCTCAAACTGCCCAGCAACCGCTGCAAGCCGCGGCCTTTGCTTTGTTCAATTCCGGCCAACATGTTGTCAGCGTATTGTT
>JAKAYZ010000382.1 GCA_021816165.1 Planctomycetota bacterium
TTTTCCGCTTCGGTCAACTCATCGGGCAATTGAATGATAATCCGACACAACTGATCGCCAGCCGGGCCACTTCGTGCCGGAACGCCTCGTCCCTTGAGGCGCAGTTTCATGCCGCCCACAATGCCCGCTGGTACGCGCATTTCCAGTGGACCATCAATGGTGGGTACCCGAATGGTGGTTCCGCAAGAGGCCTCGCCAGCGGAAATTGGCACATCTAAAATGATATCCTGGCCGATTCGCACAAAGTAGGGATGCGGAGACACATGGATACTGATGATTAAATCGCCGCGGCTGCGGCCACCCATGGCCGGTTGGCCTCGTCCACGTACGCGAACCTTGGACCCTTCGTGAACCCCGGATGGAATCTTCACCGCGATGGTCTCGGAATGAGCGCGATTGACGGTATCAAGGCGTAAGTCCAAAGTCGTACCCTTGATCGCCTGTTCAAAACTCAGCATGACTTCATGGGTGATATCCGCTGTGGCCGGCGCCTCGGGTGTTTCGGCAAAGCCTCCGGAAGCAAACGGATTGCGGCTGCCGCGGTTTCTGCGACTGCCGGTGAAGCTTTCAAATATGTCATTGAGATCCACCTCCCCAAAGTCTACCGTTGCCCCACCAGGTGTTTGGGTAGCGTACCGGAATCCACCCTGCCGACGACCGGCAGCGGCGGCAGCGGCCGCTGCTTCCGCCGCCGCACTGTTGCTGACTCCGGCATGGCCGAACTGATCATAAGCCTGCCGTTTCTTGCTGTCGGTGAGAATATCATAGGCTTCCTGCACTTCTTTGAAACGGCGCTCCGCAGATGGATCGTTGCGATTGACATCCGGATGATATTTGCGGGCCAGCTTGCGGTACGCCTTTTTTAAATCCTCGGCACTGGCGGTTTTGGAAACGCCCAGCACTTCGTAGAAATCTCGCTTCGTTTCAGCCATATTCTTTCAACCTGCAATAACCAACCAACTTCCTTGCACTGTGGGTATTATACAAATGGCCATGCTCCTTTGCTCGCGCCGCTACGCGATGATGGAATCTTCCAGTTGCGGGCGTGGATTAACCACGATGGCCCGGGGTTCGGTGGGGCACGTGTTTTCGCATAGGCCGCAGCCAATGCAGTGATCCAGCTTCACGAGCACCTTGCCACTGGATAAGCTGATCACCAGGGCGTTAATGTCCGCAGGACACGCCTCCACGCAGAGGCGGCAATCTTCGCCGGCACTGCGCAGGCACTGCCGGTGGTCTACTTCGGCCAGGCCGATGCGAATGGCGGATTTATCTACTAAAATCAAGGCTCCTGTGGGGCAGTTTTTCATACAGGAAAGATCTTCACAAACAACGCACGGTGAAATCTCCGGTACGATGTATGGAAGGCCACCTGCCACCATTCCCGCCGGGTCGATTTGTATAGCTTTCACAGGGCACACCTCCACGCATTTAGCGCACCGGGAGCAGGAGAATTCAAAATCACCTGATGGCAGTGCTCCCGGTGGACGCAAAATGGCCCGGGGGTGTGGGGTGGCGCTATAGGAATCGGAGGATTCTGGCAGTCCATCGTCATCATCGAAGGAAGCTGAACGTTGGCCTTGCAGCGCCTCGGTAACCGGTGCCATACGATGTTCCAAAATGGCGGCCAGTGGGCCGACGGCATCGCGCATGAGCTTGGTGAAAAACGCACGCCGATTGGGCACAGGCTTGCTCTGGTTTTCCGCCGCGGATGGCGAAGCTTCGCCAGTAAGTCTCTTAGCGGTCAGTGAAGCATCCATTGCCTTCCCGTCGGCGGTAACGGATGAATCTGGCCGGACCACCGGTGGCAGGTCTTCCGGTATGCCTTTGGACGTTTCCACCAGATTGGTCGGATACGATGGCGTTGGAATGGATTCATCAGAATGGTTCATCAAACATCATTATAGTAATGTTATTCGCCTTTGACATCTGCTGTGGGTGTAGGGTGCAGCTAGAAATTGCGTTGAGATACTCCCTGTCAACTGGTCGCAAAATGGGCTTCGCTAAGAGAGCGTCCTCCCGTGGGACAAGACAACCCCGCAATGCGACAACAGTCCTGGATCGCTTGCTGCAACGCGTGCAGATCCATAATGGTCCGTGGGACGTTTACGATTGCCTGTATCTGTATGGCATTACTCCGCAGCGAGCGCTGGTGGTATCAGGCTGCCCCAACTCTGCTTTCCGCCAGGCGAGTTGCCGCGTTAAGGCTGCGACACACGGTTTCACCCGCGCATTTTGTAATTCCAATACGGCGATGCGCGGCGGCGGATAGGCTTATTCGGTACGTACGTGTCTGGCGTTGTGACCGGTCCTTTTTTGATGCCTTTGTCGGCCGAACCAGACCCCTGGATTCAGAAATTATGTTTCAGGGTTTGCTTTTGTCATAGCCCGGCGGGCGAGGTTATAATTAATTGCGGTCAAGACCATTGTGGCCGTGACCGGTTGCTCAAGGCCGGCCCCCCGGGGAGATCAATGATGAAACAGCTAGCTACGTCCCCGTTGTGCTGCCGCTATTATGGTATGGCGACCTTCCCCCCGGCAAAGCTACATCTGGGCCCAAACCGATATCACGAACCAGAAATGCTGATTTATACCAATCGCGGCGGATACACCTCGGGAAAGGAATCTACCGGCGGCCGAGAAGTGGAAGGGTAAAATATTAGGTCGGCTCGACCCAGTGATCCAATATCCCCAGCCGCATTTTTTACGATGTAATTTTGGTGTTTGTGCCTTTCATTGCGGGTTTTGGCTGCGATCAGATGTTGAAACGGGGTATGTCGGCTTGCGTGCTTTCGGGTTGGTAGTCATTGTTGTAGTTGTCAGCCCGGCGAGCTTGGCTGGTAGCGGTGGATCAGCGGCGCGGAATGGGTTGGCGATGCTCTGCGTTGGGGATCTTTACGGGCACGGCCAAGGCGTGCCGCCGAGACTTTTGCCATTGTGAAAGGAAATATGTAATGGCATCCCACTTGGTGCGTAATAAACTCAAGATCGGACTATTCGGCATCGGTCTGGCTGCGTATTGGCCGCAATTCGCAGGACTGAAGCGGCGCTTGGACGCATACGTAGCGACGGTGGCCAAGCGTCTGGACAGCCCCGGTGTGGACCTTGTGAACCTCGGCTTAATTGACACACCAGAAAAAGCCTTGGAGGCCGGTCATCGGTTCCGCCAGGCGGATGTGGACCTGATCTTTCTCTACGTTACCACGTATGCGCTTTCCTCGACGGTCCTGCCGGTGGTGCAGCGGGCCAAAGTGCCGGTCATTATCCTGAATCTTCAGCCGGCGCATGCGCTGGATTATGCGCGGTTCAATAAGATGGGCGACCGGACACGCATGACCGGGGAATGGCTGGCATTTTGCTCGGCCTGCCCCGTTCCGGAAATTGCCAACGTGTTCACGCGGGCCGGGGTGAACTTCCATCAGGTGACGGGCGTCTTGGATGAAGACCCCGTATGCTGGAATGAGATTTCCGACTGGCTCTCGGCGGCGCAGGTGGCCCATACGATGTTTCATAAT
>JAKAYZ010000383.1 GCA_021816165.1 Planctomycetota bacterium
GACCATGCGCGGCAACGGCACAACCCACACACTGGTCCGGCTGAACCGGAATGTTGCCGCAGTGCCCGCCAAGTTTCAGATTCGCAGCATCATGGTCATCACGCATGGCATTAATCATGCGTATGACATATGGGGCCCCGCCCTGACCACGTTGGGCGGCAAAACGCGGCCCGGTAATCAGGCCGCTCCGGTACTGCGCTATCTGGGCTACTGGACGGACAATGGCGCAACCTATTATTACCATTTTAAGCCAAGCCTGGGCTACGCCGGCACCATTCTGGCGGAAATCCGGCATTTGCAATCGAGATCTATTCCGATTCACTATCTTGAGCTCGACAGTTGGTGGTACCGGAAAGATTCCACCAATTATCTGGGCAAAAAAATCCGGTCCATGCTGCCGCAATATCGGCATCAGGCATGGGCGCAGTTTGGCGGCGTAACGCATTACACCGCGAGCCGGCATTTGTTTCCCAAGGGCCTTGAGGCCTTTGATCAGCAGGTGGGCATGCCGCTGGTGGTGCACGGGCGGTGGATCAGCAAAAAAAGTCCTTATCACAAGCGTTATAAAATTATCGGCATTGCCCCGGTGGATCTGCGCTATTGGAATCATATCGCGGCGTATCTGCATGATAATGGCGTGAAAACGTATCTGCAGGACTGGCAGAGCACCCTTGCCCGGTATTCCCATTTTTTCTCAAACCTCACCGCCGGACACGATTTTTATCATAATATGGCCGACGCAATGGCGGCGCATGGCGTTACGGTCATGTACTGCATGCCCTTGCCGTGCGAATTGCTGGAATCCTCGGAAGTCAACAATATCATGGCCACACGGGTCAGCGATGATATTTTTATCCGTCCCAGATTCTATGCGTGCTTATTTACCTCCCGTCTTGCCGGAGCGCTGGGCCTTTGGCCATGGGATGATGTGTGCATGTCCTGGCGCACGGATAATGTGTTGTTGCAGAATCTTTCGGCGGGTGTGGTGGGCTTTGGAGATCCCATCGGCAGGGAAAATCGCGCCAATCTGATGCGCACATGCCGCAGCGATGGCGTGCTGATCAAGCCGGACGTGCCAATTGTGCCCATTGACCGGGCTTATCTGGATGGCGCCCTGCATGTTCACACCCCGCTTATTGCCCGGACATACACCCGTCAGGATGGGGTGAAAACAGCCTATGTATTTGCCTTTGCGCCCAGGCCGCAGGATAAAAAGGCCGTCACTTTTTCCGCGCATGATATCGGTCTGCATGGAGCCATGTATGTTTATAACTATTTTACCGGGTCCTCCGCGCACATTGCCGCGGGAAAAACGTTTACCGGCGCATTAGGCGCTGATAACGCGGCATATTATGTATGCGCTTCGCCGGGAGCGGCGGGGATTGCGTTTATGGGCCAACGCGGAAAATTTGTGGGCACCGGCCGGGCAAGAATACCCGCATTGGCCAATCTGCCTGATGCCTTTATGGCATCGGTGGCCTTTGCCCCCGGCGAAGACGTTGTCACCTTGCACGGCTTTGCGCCATATAAGCCGACGGTTACCGTGCATGGCGGCATGGCCGGCGCGGTGATATATAACCGGGCGACACAGCACTTTATTGTGCGCGTTTCGCCTTCCATCACCGCACCGATGCGGGAATTGGACGGCAGTGTGGTCAAGGAAGTCAACGTGGTTTTCAGCCGCAACAAGTAAGCCGGCAAAGGAGTTGTCCATGACATCGGCCCCTCAACATTCAAGCGGTTCACGCGTGTCGAAATCTGGCCATGACATAACCGCTTTGCCCGAAAGCCGGATCAATGAACTGGCGGAAAAATTAACCCCCGAAGAACGCCGCATTATGCTCGATCATGGAACCGAGCCGCCGTTCTGCGGAGGCTTGCTGAACAACAAAGGCAATGGCCTGTATATCTGTCGGCTGTGCGGTTTGCCTTTATTCAAATCTCAGGCAAAGTTTGAATCGCACACCGGCTGGCCAAGTTTTTATGAACCGTTTGATCCGGACCATGTGGCACAACTTCGTGATGAAAGCTTTGGCATGATTCGCACGGAAATTCGATGCCGGCGCTGCGGCAGCCACCTGGGCCACGTATTTGACGATGGCCCGGCTCCAACTGGCAAACGGTTTTGCCTCAATTCCGTGGCCCTGGAATTTCAAACGGCCGAATCCGGGATTAAGCCTTCGGCCTGACGGCTGAAGTGATAGTTTGTTCTTGTTAAGGGAGTTTTCGCCGTGCATAAAAAATTACGAAAAGCATTGGTTTATGTAATCCTGCTGGTGCTGGTGCTGATTGTGGCCGTCTGGTTTTCCATGGATGGAATTCTGCGCAGTGAAATTCAGAGCCGGGCCACTGCCGCGCTGGGCACCAAAACCACGCTGGCAGGCGTACATTTAAGTATTCTCGGCGGCAGCCTGACACTGTCGGGGCTGACGGTTGATAATCTCAAGGGATATACCGCGCCGCACCTGCTGACCATGCAGTCCTGCGGCGCCACCGTGAATCTGCACAGTCTGCTGACCAACACCGTGGTAATCAAGCTTATCACCATTGAGGGCTTGCATATTTCCGTGGATCAAAGCGGTTTATCCAATAACCTCATGGCGGAGATCAACCACCTGAAGAATCAGCAAAGCGCAACCCCTGCCGCCAAGCCCGCCACCACCGCCAAAAGCTCAGGGGGAAAAGCTCTGGCCATTACCAAAGTGGTGCTGCTTAACACTGTTGTTCGCCTTGATACCTCCCTGCTGCCGGGCCAGAAAGGTGTTCCGATTGTTATTACCCTGCCCCGGATGGTACTCAATGAACCGACCAACCCCAATGGTAGACCGCTGCGGATGGCCGGTCTGATCGAACAGATTTTAGTTGAAGTTGCCAAGAGCCTGGCAAATAATCCGGCCATTCCCAATGCGGTACGCACCACGCTAAGCGCGGCCACGACGTTTATTGGCTCCGGTGCCGGAACACTGCTGCAAGGCGCGGACAAGGCTGTTACCGGTGCCGCGGATTCTCTGGGTCATTTGTTTGGTGCCGGTACCGGCGGTACCAACGGAGGCAAGAAGTGATCGCGGCGATCATTGCTCACATTGCCGCAACCGCTCACCGCGTTGATTGGCCGGATGTGCTGATTTTCGCCCTGACTTACTTTGGCCTGGCCCTGGGAGATATTCCCTTCACACGCCTGGATCGTTCCAGCATTGCCATATTGGGCGCTGTGGCGGTGTTGTTGTTTCATCGCATGAGCCTGCACCAGGCCATGGCCGGTGTGGATTTTCCAACGCTGATCCTGCTGATCAGCATGATGGCTATTTCCGCACAACTGCGATTGGCCGGCTTTTATGACTGGGTGGTGCGGCGAATTGTGGCGGCGGCTCATCAGCCCTGGCGATTGCTGGCGGGGCTTATCGCATTTTCCGCACTGCTCTCCGCGTTGTTTGCCAACGATGTCATCTGCCTGATTTTTACACCCGTGCTGTGCCTGGCTCTGCAGCGCGCC
>JAKAYZ010000384.1 GCA_021816165.1 Planctomycetota bacterium
CCTCAAGCATCATGCAAGGACGGCCTCAACTGGCCTCGGCTTCCACCCTCTGCCTGCGAGCCGTTTCGGCGGCCAAGTGACCCAGCAGACTCCAGTAGCTCACGCGGAAGGCGGCGTCCGTCCTGTTATCCAATAAGTCCTGCCGGCGCGCCATTACCTCAGCGATGTAATCCTCATATGTGTGTCCCATGGATGGAAGTGGCAAATTTCGCACGCCCTGCGAATCGACCAGTTGGCACACGCCACGCTCACCCCGGTTCGCAAACGCCTCAATCTCCCCCGCACTACCAGATATCCTTATGTAATCATCCCCATGCGTCGCGGCTGATTCCGGGCGCAAATAGTCTATGTTCATGGTCGCCGCGGTGCCGCCGGCAAGTTCAACTAAAAGTTCCGCGTGATCTTGGCAGCCCGGATGCGACCGATGGGCTGCATTGCCGTGCCGCGCCGTGATCGCCATCGGCTTTAGTCCCGTTACAAAGTTCAGGATATCAAAGCCGTGAATGCCCACCCATGGAATCGTGCCGGGGTAGATGGTGGCATCTCCAAACCATTCGGGACGCGATCCCCATTTATATGTCTTCCTTACCTGTACCTGTACGATCGATCCAATCAGCCCGCCAGTTACCGCCTCGCGTGCGGCCAAAAATGCCTGTTGATCCGCGTTGGCCAGCATGCCGATGCATGCCGCCCGCCTTGATCGGACCACCGCTCGCAGTGCCCGCAAGGTGTGGATGTTTCCAGCCAGAGGTTTTTCGCATATCAGTTGACAGCCAGCCTCTGCCGCCTCCGTCGCTATGACGCTTATCCTGTCCAGTCGCGTGCCAATAATTGCCACGTCGGGGCGTTCCCGATCCAGCAACTGGCGGTAATCTTCAAAATGCGGCACATCGGCCAGTTTGCCAAAGCGTGTGCGCCACGCACTGAAATCATCACCGGGAAATACCCCGCCTACGCCGACAAAACGCACATGGGGCAGCATTTCCAATTGTGTCAGGACATCCACCGTGTGGCCCCAGTTGCCGATCACCGCAATCGATAATGTATTCATAAAGGGCATCCGGGGAAGGTACATTCAGACATAGTGTATAAATATTAACAGCGGGCGGGTGCCTTGGCGACAACGTGCGGATTATTTACCAGCACCCGAGTACCGGTCTGTTCCGCCTTCGCCATCGCCTCAACTACCGCAATTCCCTCGGCAATCTGTGCCGGTGTGACGGTGTCTTCCAGTTTTTCGCCCTTAATAGCCCGGTAAAGGGCCTCCCACTGATACGTGCCGGCTCGATCGGCGAATGGTATCACGGCCTGATCCACCATCCGCGGCCCTTCGCCGTCGCGTATGACGAGTTGCATATGCACCTCGCGGCGCGGAGACTTTGGCGGGGCGCTATTCAGGTACACCGTGCCATTTTCAAAATTTAATACCACGGCATCCGCATACGAATTTCCATCGTTCACACAAAACGACGCAAATATGCCCCCGATACATCCGTTCTTGAATCGTATGGTCAGTTCGGCGTTATCGGGCGTTGGACGTTCCGTGAACAGTCGCGATGTCGTCACCTGTACCGATTCCGCTGGCCCCATAAATCGCACCATATCATTGATGCTGTAAATCCCGAGCCGAAAAATCGGTGCCGCCGGACATCGCTTTGCGTCGTCATACCAACCGCCATCCGGCTTTTCGCGATAACTCGCCCAGGTGCTGAAGTGGGCGGCAATCGGTCGCCCCAGCGAATAACGGCTGCGCCAGTCGTGCACATACTGCCAATCGGGCGGCATCTTCGGACTCGGAGAGTTCAGGTGCACCACCATCCCCAGTGCCTCGGCTTCCTCTAATACTGCCAGTGCTGCGGCGGAGTCTATTTCAAATGGCTTAGTGGTGATGACGTGTTTCCCGCTGCGAATCGCTTCACGCACCATCTCGGCCCTTCCGCCTGGTGGCGTGAATAAACCAACCACATTCACCGATGGGTCGGCCAAAATCGCCTGGAACGATGAGTAACTCTTCACTCCGTAATGCGATCCACGAGCTTGACTCACCGACGACTTGATGTCGAAAACACCCGCCAGAGAAAACCAGGCAGAGCCTCGGCCCGTCACAATCTGGTTCTCAACCACATGATCACCAAACCTCAGGCCAACGACCGCGATTTTCAGTTTGTCGTTCAAAGGATACATCCTTCCTGAAACCCTACCCGTGATATCCTTATAGTGTATTCCCAAGCGGTGCCCGCGGCAAAAAATATGCAACAGGACCGATATTTCCCCAATTTCCACAAACTATGGCATCCTTCCACCGCGTTTTCGCTTTGTCGGTGATCTTTACATTTCAAGGCATTTCGGGGTAAAACATCGGCTGGCCCAAGCAAAAGCTTGGTGTAAACTGTGGAGCCGCAAATTAAATGCTGAAATTCCCCATCACTCATTCTCAAATATTGGCCGCGCTGGGGCGGGCCGGGCATGGAAGTAAGATTCTTATTGCCGATGGAAATTACCCCTTTTCGACGAAACTCGGGCCCCATGCGGAATTGGTCTGCCTGAATCTCAGGCCGGGCATGGTTACCGTCACCGACGTACTTCAGGTTCTGGTGCACGCCGTGCAAATCGAATCGGCGGCCGTCATGCAGCCGGCCAAAACCGGCCCCTATGCCGTCAAAAGCGACCCTGAAATATTCAAAGATTTTGTGGATATCATCACGCCCCATCAGCCATCGCGCACGGCTGTTAAACTCCAGCGTCTTGAACGATTTAAATTTTACGATGCCGCCTCGGCACCCGATGTCTGCCTGACCATCGCCACTGGCGAAGAACGAATTTTCGGCAATCTGCTCCTTACCATCGGCGTCGTGCGAAGTATTAATTGACCCCACGCCCGGCGGCGACCAAGGCCATCTCACGCGCCCCGTCATTCAAGACCATATACCCCCGCTGCGACCCCGCCCATAATCGCCGCCTGCTCCGTTGCGCTCAGTCCGCCTGTTAAATCCTGTACCGTCGTAGACCATCGGCGGTAATCGCACGCCAATAAACACACCGGCCAGTCGGACCCAAACATCACCCGCTGCGGGCCGAAGCTTTCCAGAATGGTGTCAACATACGGCCTCAAATCGCCCGTCTGCCAATCTTGATGGTTGGCCTCCGTTACGGCACCAGAAAGCTTGCAATACACATGCGGTCGCCGGGCCAGTGCCTGTATGTGCTTTCGCCAAGGTTCGGTTATCCGTGCCTTAATCTTCGGCTTGGCGAGATGGTCCACCACAAATGTCTGTCCGGGGTGGGCATCCACGAATTCAATAGTCTGCGGCAGGTGACGCTCAAATATCAGAACGTCATACACCAGATTAAACTTCCGCAGCAGGTGGATGCCTGCATTAAAGTCCCCTCTAAGCATGTAGTTGTCATCAGCCTCATCATGCAGCACATGCCTTACCCCTTTGAGCTTTCTATCAGCCGAAAATAACTCCAGATGTTTCTCGACATCCG
>JAKAYZ010000385.1 GCA_021816165.1 Planctomycetota bacterium
GCATGTTGTCACTGGCACAGCCGCCCAGCCCCGCAGCGACGGCCCCGGCACCAAGTGCCGCCAGCAACTCGCGTCGTGTGATTTGCGGAAAAATGTTTGAAATTGATTCCGATTCCTGCCAATCCATGGTCTTGTACCCCTAAATGGATAATCACCAGCCAGCCGCTTTGCTATGCCGCACCGCGAACCGTCCATGGTTCGCCGCGCTAACGAGAATAACCAAAGTACGCTTGACAACGCAAGCAGGTTTGGGAAAAAACTGAAATTTCAGCCGATTCTTTTAACCGCCTCACGTCGCATCACCTTGGCTAATTCGGTTGCCGCGGTTATGGGGCTTTAGCCAAATCTCGATTTTTCCTTCCATGCCCCCGGCCACGGGACCACATAGTCGCACTCTAATCAATGCCGATGTGCGTAGGGCGATTCGGGATAATCTTTTTTGATCATAGCCTGTGCCAGCATGGCCAGAGTGCGGTGTCCTGCCGACTTAAAATACAAACTGCTGCGATGCAGAACCTCCGCTGCATAAAAGGAGTTGGGACAGGCCTTCACAAATGCCATTCCCATTCGGCCCGCAACGGTCAGATGGCCCATCGCTGCCATAAGTTTCATACGCTCCAGACGCGTAAAACCTTCGATGATGGCTTGCGGATATTCGGCGTCCCACCTGTTGAGCAAATCACGGGCGGTATCGAAGTGGCTGCTGGCGATATAGCTCTCTACATTCCGCGCCAGTTCCCCTTCCTTAAGTTCGGCTTTCTTGAAATCGGTCGGCACTCCAGCGACCTGTTGCGCCAGCTTGTTCGCCAGTGCGCCATCACCTGCAGCCACCGCGGCATAGCATTCAGCAATGGTGATTTCACGTTTCACGGCCGTCGGCCAACGCCCGGACCGCCCGGCCCAATGCTGAATCTCCGTCAACGCCTTGCGCGGATCACGGCCAAAGTCTCCCTCGGTTACGGCGTAGTGGCCCAAGAGGGCAGCTTTAGCCGCCTGCGATATATTTTTCCGCACTACAAGCAGGTATAAGCTCGCCGCCTGATGATATTGTTTCTTCAATTCCATCCGGCGTGCCAGGCGAACCGCCGTTTTAACGACTTGTCTGCCCGGTTGCCGATCCTTGGAAAGCGCCCAAGCGATGGCCCATCGGTTCAGACCACGGTAAGCCGAGTAATGTTCAAAAAAATGTACGCCTCGGTATAACTGCTCGCCTGTGAGCTGGCCAAGCCTGTATTGACCGATCAAACGCGCTACGCTGATGGCCGGATCGGTGGGGGGAAATGGAAACCTGGAATACATCTCCGTTCTGATGGTAATACGCCGGGTAGCCGTAAATTCATGCGATGCCTGATTAATAATCACCTGCACGGTGTAGTTACCAGGAGTTAAAAATTCATGATCCACCCGCAGGCCTGCGGCTTTTTGCCCGTCGGAAAAACGCCATCGCACAGCCGGGGCAAAGGTTGAAGGTACATTGACGGCAAATGCATAACGCTGAAAGTAATGGTCACTGGGGACAAACAACTGTGCCTCAGGATCGATCGTGAAGTCGGCTTGATAACCACCGCCGATTTTCAGCAATCGCCCCGCCGTGGCGCGGGGGGCGGATGCAAACGCACTGGCAGGCACCGGTTGATAGCGCCGCCGCCCCGGTGTGATCCAATCCAACGCCACACCTTTCCGCGGCCAGAAGCTTATCTGCCCCACGACCACCTTGTGCCAGCCCGGCCGAAGGCGTACCTGGCGTTTAAACCGCACTCGCCCCCACATGCCACCGGTACCTCTTTTGGCCAGCAGCATATCGCCGTCCAACTGGACAAATCCGCGTTCGGCGACATCAAACGCAAACGTATACCGACCTGGGCGCACAATATGCAGGTAACCGCTGTAAAGCAGCATGGCTCTCCGGGAGAAACCAAAAGGGTTATATCCTAAAAAAATATTGGGAACCATCATGCGCCCGTCCACCCGGCCCCGCTTAAAGGCGGACAGCATGCCGCGCGGCGATGAGTTGCCGCCAGGGTTAAACCGGTACGACCGCAGATAGACCCCGCGCGAAATGCGCAGGACTGGTGGTGGCGAACCGGGATGCGGATTGCCCCAGCAGGCGTAATAGGTTCCCGAGGCGGGGGCCTTAAAGGCGACCGTCACCCGGTCATTGCGGGGCGACACGTACAATATCTTCATCGGCATCACCAGCCCGCCGGCTGTGATCACCCGCAGATCCGCCCCATTCGGCAATCGTTTAGAGTTGGTGTAAAACCGCGCCCACGCCATCGGCACGCCCGGGCCCGAAGCGGAAATGCCCGCCACGGTCAGTTTGCGGCGGTAGGGCCAGTGGGCACCGATCTGCGTAGCCGCGTGGCTCGCACCGGCAATCAGTGGCAGTATGCCTGAAAACATCGGCAGCCAGATTACGGCCCGGTTGCATTTAATTTTGGAAATAAAATTCAAATGTTCACCTCAACTGCGGATCGGCTCTCAGTGGCCATTCTTCCATGATTGGCGGGCTTAGGGCCGGGATCGTTGGCCCGCCGCGCCGGCGTTGAAGCCAAAAGCCGTTCTGCCACCCGCACCCACAACTATAACGACGTTTGGTTCCATTCGATGCACCAGCATCGCAAAAACTCACCGGCCCACCCTCCGGACGGAGAGTCCTTCGCCCGGCCTCGGCCTCGCGGCTTCCTCGGCGCATCATGTTCGCCATATACACCATCGTCGCCGCTTCTTGATGCCCGCCAAAAACCATGCCGTCGCAGTCCCTGCTATTAGTCGGACAGACTCCTAGCCGGTCTTTGGACGCATCCGATAATGCGGCTTGCCGGATGGCAAGCCACGACCGATCGCCTTCATGGTGTAAAAACAGCCAAGCGAAAGGCCGAAGAGCACCAAAATGGCAATGGCCGCGTTATATTGGCCATTGGCAAACAGGATGGATCCATCATAAAAAAAGATGCAAAACATACCCAGGCGAATAATCTGTTCGCCGCGCTGGCGTGGCTCCTTGCGATGCTGAAATATCTTCCACGCCACATAGGCGTAAAAGATGACCGCCACCACGGCCGGACCGACGCCCAACGCCAGCCAATGCGGGTTAATGCCACGCCAATACGCCATGATGCCAATCATTCCCAGCAGCAGGGCCGCGGGTGCCACTACCAGCAGCATGTAATCCCGCCGCCGCAGGCGCGGCCGCTTTGATTCAAGCCGGTACCCAATCACGCTGAACAGAATCACATGACTCATCAACACCATGGAAGGCATCAGATTGTGGGCATGCACATTTCCCATCAGGCAATTGCAGCCTCGAATCAGGCCAAGCGTGATCAGGCCCACCGGGCCGAGAAATTTTCCCACCCCGTTGTAAAACAAAATCAGCATCGCCGAACTGAATGCTACCAGCAGCGGCCACGGGATGACCGATTGATTCTGTATGGCTCCCAGCACCCCGGCGCAAAATAGACCCAGCAGCA
>JAKAYZ010000386.1 GCA_021816165.1 Planctomycetota bacterium
TCGTGCAAGATAATATAGCCATTGAGATCAAAGAAAAAATCATCCAAGGCGGTCGGCTCGCGCACCAGGCTCGAGGCCTTTGCTGGAGAACTGGTGGTAGTCATAAACGTTCCTTTCAATAAACCGTCATCATTTTCATACCATCCTTATTATGCCCGATAGCGATTATGCGATCATCCACTATTTGTGATATACTTCTCCTGTTTCCTAAGGAGATTAGCACTGAAACTTACGGAAAAGGCGGCAACCAGACCAGCCATTCAACAGGAAAGTTTCGGATTTAACGTCTGGACCGGCCCCGTTCGACCTCAGCACCACACGCATGCCCATACCGACATTGAATGGAATTTCCTGTTATCCGGAGGCGCGAGGTACTTCATTGCTGGTCGATTCCAGCCCCTCCTGGTCGGACGCCTGTTCATGTTTTGGGGAGCCATGCCGCACCGCCTCATCGAAGTTGCGCTTGGCTCGCGGATGATTTGGGTCACCGTGCCCATCGCCTGGTTGATGCACTGGAACCTGGGCCAGCGACTTGTTCAGCCCATGCTCGCGGGCCAATTATTGATGGAACCTGACCCAGCCTTGGGCGTATCCGATCATTCCCTGCTGCACCGCTGGACAATTGATTGTGCGAGTTCTTCCGCCAATCGACGCCAGGCTGCTATTCTGGAGGCTCGCGCACGACTCCATCGCCTGGCGCACTCGTTGAGCGCCCAACCCGCGAAACTACCGCTCCACGAATCCGGTGGAGATCATATTCAGCGGCTCACGGCTTGCGCCAGCGCCCATTTTCTTGAGGATATTGAGGTGTCCACGATTGCCCGGGCCGCCGGATTACATCCCAACTACGCCATGGGTCTCTTCAAAGCCGGCTGCGGTATGAGCTTGTGGGACTACGTCACCCGGCTACGTATCGGTCACGCCCAGAGGCTATTGCTGACCACCAACGAGAAAATAACCGCGGTAGCCCTGCACAGCGGGTTCAATTCGCCCAGCCGTTTTTACCAGGCTTTCCAAAATATCGTCGGTTGCACCCCCACCGCCTACCGGCAATCAGTCGGCAAGGCTGGATGATGGCCCTGAATGCTCAGGGGCCGAGCAAAACTAAATTCCTATTTTACGGCGCAGGATTTTTGGCCGCTGGCGAGGCGTAACCGGCGCACATAGCCCGTCAGTGGGTCTTTAAGGCGCAAATAACGAAACCCACGGGCAAAAGAACCAGCCGGAAAGTGTGAGTTTCTTTTGTCCGGTCCCTAACCGGCGGTGGGAAGCACCCGGTCGCTGGGCTCCACCATGGTGGCCGGATCGAGCAGTTCCGACAACTGCGCGGCGGAAAGAGTAGTGGTGGCGGCGGCAACTTCACGGATGGTTTGGCCGGTCTTCGCCGCTTGTTTGGCAATACCAGCCGCTTTTTCGTACCCAATGACCGGGGCGAGCGCAGTGGCCAGCATCAGCCCAGCTTCCACCAACTGCGGCCCCCGCGAGGTCGCCGTAATGCCATCTACACATTGCAGGGCCAGGTTATCGGCAGACCGCCCCAGCAGCGTAATGGATTCCAGCAAGGCTAACGTCACCACCGGAATGGTCACAATCAATTCAAAATTACCCGCCGACGCCGCAACCGTCACCGTTGCATCATTGCCGATCACACGCTGACAAACCATCAAAGTACTTTCAGCAATCACTGGATTTATCTTGCCGGGCATGATGGAACTGCCGGGCTGCACAGCGGGTATTTCAATTTCGCCCAGACCCGCGCGAGGGCCACAACTCATCCAGCGAATGTCGTTGCAAATTTTGGTCAGGCTTACGGCCACGCTTTTCAGGACACCGGAGGCAAAGCAGGCCGCATCCAATGTAGCCTGGGCTTGAAAATGGTTCGTAGTTTCCCTTATTTCAAGGCTCAGCCATTGGGAAAGCAGTTGGCAAACGCGCGGGGCAAAACGGGGATGGGCATTAATACCCGTGCCCACGGCGGTGCCACCCAAGGCCACCTCCGACAGATCCGCAGCCGCAGCTTTGATACGCTCGGCGGAGCGATGCATTTGCCCGGCATACCCTAGAAATTCCTGGCCCATGCGAATAGGTGTGGCATCTTGCAGGTGGGTTCGGCCCGTTTTAATAACGGCCCAGGTTTCCCGGCTCTTTTTTTCCAAAGACGACTGCAGCCGGGCGATGCCGGGCAGCAACGTCTGATGAATTTCCATCAAGGCCGCCACATGCAACGAGGTGGGAATGGTATCGTTACTGGATTGGCCCATATTGACATGGTCGTTGGGATGAACGGGGGCTTTATCGCCCCGTTTACCGCCTAGAATTTCGTTGGCCCGGCTGGCTGTCACCTCATTGAGATTCATGTTGGTGCTGGTACCGGATCCGGTTTGATAGACATCCACCGGAAACTGATCCGCGAATTGGCCGGCGACGATTTCATCGGCAGCCTGGCAAATGGCCCCGGTGCGCTGGGCATCCAACAAGGCCAACTCGTGGTTGGTCAGGGCGGCGGCTTTTTTGATCAAAGCGTGTGCTTTGATAAAGGATTTCGGCATCGCCTGGCCGGAAACGGGAAAATTCTGCACAGCCCGCAACGATTGCACTCCATAATAAGCGTCTACGGGAACCTCCAACGGGCCAAGTGAATCTTTTTCAATGCGGACATGAGGTTTCGCGGTGTCTTGCGACATTTGTCATTTCTCCATATCGATGGGGCCATCCAACAAAGCTACTCCGACGCTTAGTTGAGAAGTTTAATGGCTATCAGATGAAAATACTACGAATCGTGACGGTGTACCAACGTACCCCCACCCGACGATTTACAATCCCACCGGCCTTGCCTATGATGAAAGGGCTAGGGTGTGCCTTGGGTTTTATTTATGGCCAGTACCGAAATTATGGAGTGCCCCACCACGACGTCCCCCCATCTGGTGGCGGATTGGATGGAACTGGCCAAAGTCCGCCTTACCGCGATGGTGGTCATTACCACGGGCGTCGGGTTTATCCTTGGATCGATGGGCCATATCGCATGGTTGATGCTCGTGTACACGGTCATGGGTACTTGGATGCTGGCGGGAAGTGCGGCGGCGATCAACGAAATTCTGGAAATTGAACCTGATTCGCGCATGAACCGCACCAAAAACCGCCCTTTGCCAACGCACCGCATGTCGGTTCCATCGGCTTGGCTTTTGGCCGGAGTTGCCGCAATTGCGGGAACCGCTATGCTGCTGGTTCTGGTCAACTCGCTTACGGCATTGCTCGGGCTGCTGAACCTGGGGATATATGCCTTTGTTTACACCCCGTTGAAACGCCACACCTCCCTTAACACGCTGGTGGGGGCGATATGTGGTGCCATTCCGCCCATCATGGGATTTACGGCCGCCACCGGTCAGATCACAGCGCCGGCACTTCTGCTGGGCACACTGCTGTTCGTGTGGCAAATGCCGCATTTTCTCTCCCTGGCATGGATGTATC
>JAKAYZ010000387.1 GCA_021816165.1 Planctomycetota bacterium
ACTTTTGTAGAAAAGAGAATTATAAAAATACGACATAGTGCCCCGCGTTCTCGGCGCTCCCCGGCGCGTCTGCACGGCGGTAATATCCGCGCTGGCATCGGTGCATCTACCGGGCCGCGATGAACCGCGCGTGCCGGAGAGTGCCGCCCGGCGGGGCACGCGGCTAAATGGGCGATGCGAACACACAATGCTTGCCCGTCCCTTATCCCCTACTCACATTAAGCATGACACCGGTTGATTATGCCTGCCAAAATGTCCGAGTTCCGGCTGAACCTGGATACACCGCTTCGCCACCACGACCGAGCCTGCGAAAACCCGCTGCACCACATCATGGATGGGGGCAGTTAAAAAACCGGTCGATATCCGCTACAATTCTGCTTTAGGCTCTTTTGGCCCAGCGGAGAAGTGTTTTATGATTAAACGGCGGAAAACCCGGCAAGTTAAGGTGGGGAATGTACTGATCGGCGGCGATGCCCCTGTGGCGGTCCAGTCGATGACCAGCGGCTACACCCACGATATCGACGGCTGCGTGCGCGAAATCAATAAGCTCGCGGCGGCCGGGGCGGATATTGTCCGCGTGGCGGTTCCGGAGCGGAAAGATACCGAAGCCCTGAAGGAAATCCTCAAGCAGGTGAGTGTACCCGTGGTGGCGGATGTGCACTTTCATTTTCAACGGGCGCTGGAGGCTGTCGAAGCCGGGGTGCAGAAAATACGGCTGAATCCCGGCAACATCAATGATCGATCGCAGGTGGAAAAGGTCATTGACGCCTGCAAAGAGCGGGGCATTCCCATTCGCGTCGGGGTTAATGAGGGTTCCATCGTTGAGCGTAAGGATAAACAGCGGCGTCTGAAGGAACTTGGTGCGGTTTTCAGTGACAATCGCCATGGACATCTGCTGGCGATCATGATTTCCAAGCTGGAAGAATATCTCGATATTTTTTACGAGCGGAATTTTTACGATATTGTCATTTCAGCCAAATCGATCGATCCACTGCTGGTCATCGACGCCTACACTGAGATATCGCGCCGCTTTGATCATCCGCTGCATTTAGGTGTCACACATGCCGGCCCCAAGGAGACGGGGACGATTCGGAGTGTGGTACCGCTGGGGACGCTGCTGGCCAATGGCATCGGCGATACCATCCGCATCAGCTATGCCAATGACCCCATTTATGAGGTGCAGGATGGGCTGGAATTGCTTTATGTGCTGGGCCTGCGTAACCGCAAGGGGGCAGAACTGATTGCCTGCCCCACCTGCGGGCGGATACAGGTTGATCTGTTCACACTGGTGCAGCAGGTAAACACCAAACTCAAAGAGCACATCACCGTCCCGATTAAAGTTGCGGTGATGGGCTGCGTGGTTAACGGCCCGGGTGAATGCGAAGGGGCCGATGTGGCGATATTTGCAGGCGATAAGCGGGGCATCATCTATGTGCAGGGGCAAAAGGTAGCCAACGTACCGGAGGAAAAGATCCTCGATGCCCTGCTGGAGCAATGCCGCCTGTTTCAGGATAAAGTCAACCGTGGTGAAGCCAAACTCGGCGAAAAGCTGGTGGACATTATCCCGCCGGATCCGATCGGCGAGCTGGGTTCGGGCTATGCGAAAATCGCGGCCGAAAAGGCCGGTGGCGCATCGCTTCCCATATTACAGTCTTAATACGCGAAAGACAGTTTCCGCATGTTTGATCAATTATCCAATCAATTCGTGTCGCTGTTCCGTAATATTTCCGGGCGCGGGCGCATCACGGAAAGCAATGTCCGTGAGGCGATGGAGCAGGTAAAACGCGCCCTGCTTGATGCGGATGTCAATCAGACGGTGGTGGATGATTTTACCGCGTCGGTGCTGGAAAAGGCGATCGGCCAGAAGGTGCTCGCCAGCATCAATCCCGAGCAGCAGATGGTGGCCATTGTCCATCAGCAGTTGACCGATCTGATGGGGCCGGTGGACCATGAAATTTTTTCCTTTACCACCGGACCGACCATCATCATGATGTGCGGCTTGCAGGGGGCGGGCAAAACCACCACGTGCGGTAAACTGGCGTTGTATCTCAAGAGCAAGGGTCGCCAGCCGCTGCTTGTAGCCGCCGATACGCAGCGTCCTGCTGCCATGGATCAGCTAGAGACGCTGGCGCAACAGGTGGATGTGCCGATCTATCGGGACGATCCATCGGTGGGGCCGGTGACGATCTGCCGTCGATCCATTGAAAAAGCCCGTCAATTGGGGCGCGACGTGGTCATCCTTGATACCGCCGGTCGGCTGCACATTGATGCTCCGCTGATGCGGGAGTTGCGTCAGATACAGCAGGTGGTCAAACCACACCACATTTTTTTAGTGGTTGACGCGATGGTAGGGCAGGATGCCGTCAACGCTGCCAAGGCCTTTAATCGCGAGTTGGAAATTAATGGCATCATATTAACGAAATTTGATTCCGACACACGTGGCGGGGCGGCGCTATCGGTCAAGGCGGTTACCGGAAAACCCATCCGTTTTATTGGTGTAGGCGAAAAACTCACCATGCTGGAGGAATTTCATCCCGCCCGTATGGCTGACCGCATTTTGGGGATGGGTGATGTGGTAAGCCTGGTTGAAAAGGCGCAGAAGGAATTTGATCAAGCCAGCGCCGAACGCATGCAGGAAAAAATTGCCAAGGCAACTTTTACGCTGGAAGACTTTCTCGACCAGATGCAAAGCCTGCGGAAAATGGGGCCACTGAAGCATATTCTCGGTATGCTGCCGGGGGTTTCGAGTCAATTGAAGGATGTGCAGGTATCCGACAAGGAGCTGGATCGGGCCGAGGCGATTATTCGCAGCATGACACCGCATGAGCGCAGTGCACCGGAGGAGATTAACGGGTCGCGACGGCGGCGCATTGCGCGGGGTTCGGGGGTGGCACCGGAGGATGTATCCAAACTGGTAAAGGGGTTTGAATCGGCCCGCAATGTGGCGCGGAAGTTATCGCAGCTTTCGCCCACCAGCCGTATGCGGGCGATTGAAGATCCGTCGATCTATACCAATTTTGCCGGGGCGACCGGCGGTACACATCAAACGCCCAGTCGGCTGACACCGGAGCAAAAGCGGCGGCTGCGCGATAAGCGTCGTCGCGGAAAATAAATAATTATTGCATACCGGGCTGACTGGGCAGCGGGCGTCCTGCTAGGTGCCAAATTGCCGCCGTAAGTGGTTTTGCTGAAACCCGGTGGAGCGCAGTGCTTCTTTGTCGATTTCCGATTCCAGCTCTTCAAGCCGATGGCGCAGGGCGGGGTTGGTGCGGCAGGCGTCTTCTATGGTTTTGACGGCATGCAGCACGGTGGTGTGATCGCGCCCACCGAAGAAGCCGCCGATTTCCGCCAGCGAGTGGTGCGTTTTTTTGCGTGCGAGGTACATGGCAATCTGGCGCGGCAGGGCGATGGACCGGCTGCGCGACTTACCCTGCAAGTCCGGCACGCGCACGCCGTATACCGA
>JAKAYZ010000388.1 GCA_021816165.1 Planctomycetota bacterium
AAAATACCCAGCGCGCCCGCGGGTTGAGCGGCAATGTGCCCGGCATGGCAAGGAGAAATACCGAGGCAAAGAGAAAATCACCGGTGCAAATTTCCACATACAACAGATAGATCGCCCTCTCCGGAGGCAAATACCAGAGGCCGCCGAGGCTTTGCCAGAACTCGTGATGAAGAGAATGAGCTGAGAGCGGCCCGAACAAAAATCCCAGAAGAACGAAGACAATAAACATTCCCCATGCGGCGGGATTAAGGATGTTCCGATAGGCCAGCATCAAACCTGCGATAAGAATGCCCAGTACACCGACGACTCCGATGCGACCGGGCATGGCACCGAGAAATAATTCCGGTGGCGGGGGCAGGAGCGTACCAAAGGCATTATCCAGCGTGCGCCGCGCTTCGCGCCCGGCCGGGCGGTCAGATATGGCTCGGAGCGTTTTGGCCAGCGCATGATCCGGCATCGGAAGCGTAACGGCATCATCGCCCGCGATGGCCGAACGCCGGGGCCAACGGTAATGGCCCAGCGGGGACGATCGGTTCAAATTTCCCACCACCATGGCATCGCGCACCAGCACCGGGCCGGTCGGTATTTGCCCCACAGCAAGGCCCAGCAGCAGGGCTACCAGCAAACCGGTATGCAAACGCTGCCGCCCCGGCGGGCCAGCTACGCAGATCAGACCGGTCAAAACCGCCCCCGCAACGGCCGAAAGCCAGACCGGACAGCTTTCGGGTGTCAGTGCGGCCAGCAGCATGGCCGAGGCGATGGTGTGATTGACCGGCATCCACGGGCCGCGGGACGTCAGCCGGGCTATCGCCACGCGCCCAGCCACGGCCGTCAAAACCGTGACAACGATAATCAGCAGGGCATGCAGCCCGAACAGGCCTATTCCCCAAAGCAACGGCAGGATGAGGGCGATCATGATGGATTGGTAAAACTCGCGTCGGGCGACGGGCCAATTCAAAAACGGTGCCCGGGGTGGCACGCGGAGAGTGGTTGTGGAATCAGCCGTGGCAGGTGCGGTCATATCGACGAGCCTCCAACCGCTGACACCAGATTAAACTCGATGCGATTGCGCATCTCCTCAATGGAAGCGGACAGCGGCAGACGCGATGGACAAATGTAGGTGCACAAGCCACAGTCAATGCAGGCCAGCGAATCACGCGCGTCGGCCAGCGCCACCCCCTCATGCAGGCATTGCGCCGCATACAGCGATGCAGGATTGATGGCGGCAGGACAACTTTGCACACACCAGCCGCACCGGATGCAGTCAACAGCCGTTTCCAGCGGTGGAATTGGCCGCAGGGCAAGCGTCTCAATGGACATATCCATCGTCGCAGCGGCCAGATCCAATTCCGTGCCGGTGAGCATACCATTGCCGATGCATTGCATCGCGCCCGGGTCGATACCGGCCAGCGCGAAAACCTCGCGCAGCGGCACACCGATCTGCGCCCATAGCACACGGGGTGCATGGCCCGCAATAAAAATCTGTACCGGCCGATGCGAGCAGCGCACCGGCTGGAGTAAAGCCCGGCCAAGAAGCAGGCACGTAAGCCAATCGACCGACACGATCCCCTCTTCCAGCGGATCAACCACCCGGCAACCACCTAATATCCGGGCCAGGATGGCGGGATGCGCTGCCGGATAGCGGGTAGTCAACGCCACCGGTTGGCACCGGCCCCGGACGATCCGCAGCAAGGGGCGCACATCACGGCGATCGCTGCGGTCAAAGACGAGCAGTGTGGGGGGGGATGACAATATACGCTGGATGAGTTCTACTGCCGTCATGATGGCCTCGGCATCGAGACGGGCACAGATGGCACCCATACGCGACTCGGGAATCAGCGATAAGCCATTGATGATGAGTTTTTTAACTTTCTGCCCGCCAATGTTCCCCACCTGCGAGACCAAAGCCGGAATTTGCGGATGCGTCTGATCCAAATCAATTTGCGTCAGAAAGGTGCGCAGTTCAAGCCGATTGGTGGGGTGGACCAATGCAGCCGGCAAAGCATTCATCGGTACGGCGGAGATGGATGGTAATTTCCAGCCGGGGGGGCCAAAGTAAATGCTCCCCACCATCGGATTAAGGAGCGGCAAAAATTTATGAGTCACAGATCGCATCGCGCGCCATTTTATGCGATGCCGCACTTTAGGCGAGCGCCGCACCGGAAATCAACCGTCAATACGCCGCCGTCCATCTTCAGCGCCGTCGAATGTGAAGCCTTGGATGACCCCGCCATGGCGTTGAGAATCAATGGCCGACGATGTCGGACTTCATCGGTGCCAGCAGACCGATCAATTCCTGCTGCGCCAATGGTGTGACATGTTCCTGTTTTAAAGTATTGGAAAAATCCTGCATGAAGGCATTCCACTGCGCTTCGGTAATGTGCATGCCCTTATGCGCCTGGTACATATCGGGCCCGGTGTAAACCTGCGGCCCGCCGGATAGCTGGCCGATCTGATTAACCAATGCCGTTTGCAGTTTGGCGATATTGGCGTGGGCAAAGCGTCCATTGATGCGGGGGTCTTTGCCCACATTGACGAGGAAGGCATGAACAACGGTGTTAATTCCCTGTTCCCCACCGAGTTGGCTGTATAAACTTGGGGCCGCCATCTTGGACTGCGGCTGGGCGCAACCACCCAAAAATACCGCTGCCGCCAAGGCCGCCGGAAGCACTGCCGTCGAGAGTACCGATCGTAGAACCAATTGATGCCTCACTGGGAACACTCCTTCTTGCTTGATGCCAGACGACCGGAAACGCCGGGAATCACGACCGAACATCGTCTCCGCCGTGTGCCATGTGATAACAGCACGCCGCCTGTAAGGCAAGCCCTGCGGGGTGCGGCAATCAGACCGGGCGTGGCAATTTTTCCGGGCAGAGGTGAAATCGCCGGAAAATGGACGATTGGCGGTTTTTCCCACGACCTTGCTAAAACGCCTGGGCGGGGTGTGGACACCTGCGCCCCCAGGGGTTCCCGAAAAATTGCCACGCCCATCAAACCACGAGCGGGTCAAAGGCCCGGCGAATGGCCTGCTGCTCGTCCGCCGAGAGGGAGAACGTCATGGCATAAGCATTGGACTGGGCCTGCTGCACGGTTCGGGCCCCCACCAAAGCTGCGGTAATGCCTGGCACATGCATGGTGTAATTAATCATGATCTGGGCAAAATCCGCCTTATGTTTCTCAGCGATGGGACGGATGGACTCCAGCGCGGCCAGTATGTTACGGCGACTTTCCATGGTGAAGAGTTTGTGCTCGTTGCGGTGATCGCCCGGTGGGAATTTGCGGTCAGGCGTCACCTTGCCTGTCAGCAGGCCACGTTCCAGCGGAACGCGGGCGATGATGCCGACGCGTTTCTCGTGATCGGGATAGCGGTAGCCATGCATCAGCACGATGGCGATGGCCCGGAAGCCGTCATCGAACGCCGCCTGTAGTCCGCG
>JAKAYZ010000389.1 GCA_021816165.1 Planctomycetota bacterium
CCACTGAACATAACCGTTGAGACTCTGCTGCAGAAAACTGTCGCCGGCCTGAATGGTGCCGTTGTGCATGTCATTTTCGAGATTGGGAATCACAAACGACACCGTCGGTAAAGCCGCATATCCTGCGGCAGTTGTGGGAAATTCGGAAAAGCCGGTCATGGTTGAAAGCGGCAGTTGATTTCCCGAAACCGCCGTCAAACTTGGGTTGACCCAGTTGACCACCGGATTGTGTTTGCGGGCGTAGGTTTCGTTGGTTGTACCATTATTGTAGGTGGCCTGATTATAGCTCGTGGCATTATCAATTGTGGAATAAGTCTGGTTGTACTCCTTGAACGAATCGCCCGCATTGAGCAATTGCGCCGCCAGATTCGGTGTGCTGAAAGGCTCCGTATATTGCGGACTGCCCGGGAAGTAATCACCAGTAATGCCCTGATCGCCACCAGCAAATAAATCGAGGTAATTCGGCTGGCTGGGGTGCTCCGGAGAATAAGATTGCGTGTATAGAAGTCCGCCATTGCCGATAAGTGTATTATTAATGTATGGAGCATCGGTGGTGTTGCCGACAATCTGACTGTACGAATGATTTTCTTCAATCACCACGACCACATGACTGGGAGCCAAAATGCTGGCTCGTGCCGCACCCGCTCCGCAACCAATAAGAGCGCAACCGGTGGCTGCGGCCACGATTGCGCTGGCCGTTATCGCCGAACATCTTCTTCCTGTTCTATTCAAACCCATGACATTCTCCTTGCGAGTCCCTGACATATAGCGTGCCAACCGGTCGGACTATCGCCACTACCGGCTGCATCGGTCGCCGGAATACATCACCCCGGACAACACAACAGATCCTATAAACCAAATGTGTGGACCGGTTATGCGCTACATAAATTACTCGTGAAACCTTGATAGCCAACGCATTAGCAGAATGCTTGCACGGCGCTTGCGCGATTTTAAGTGTCGGCCTGTAACGTCGCGATGCAAGCGTGCGCATCAGCTCCGATTGTCCGTGACGTGCGTGCGCAAGCCCGAGGAATTCAATCGCATGGCCAAACGCATCGCAACAAAACTTCTCCTGGTTGGATGGGATTCGGCGGACTGGCAGGTCATCACACCTCTGCTGGAACAGGGACTCATGCCCGCGCTGAATCATCTCATAACCAACGGCGTAATGGGAAATCTCGCGAGCATGGAGCCGGTCATCTCGCCGATGCTCTGGAATACCATCGCCACCGGCAAACGCCCGGACAAACACGGTATTCTGGGCTTCATTGAACCCGATCCGGACAACCATTACGTGCGGCCGTTTACCAGCACCTCCCGCAGATGCAAAGCCTTATGGAATATCTTCACCCAGCAGGGCCTTAAGTCGCAATTGGTGAGCTGGTTTGCCAGCCATCCGGCGGAGCCTGTTGCCGGCACATGCGTCAGTGAGCTTTTTCAAAAAGCCAGCGGATCTCTCGACCAACCCTGGCCGATACATCCCGGTGCCGTTCATCCGCCTGATTTGGCGGATACCCTTGCGGCTCTGCGCGTCCACCCGGCGGAGTTGGAATCCAGCATGATCCTCCCTTTTGTTCCCGATGCGGGAAAAGTGGATCAATCAAAAGACAAACACTTATCAACATTGGCTCGGATGCTCGCGGAAACCATCAGCGTTCACGCCGTTGCCACGCAGTTACTGGAACATCAGCCGTGGGACTTTGCCGCAGTTTACTATGACGCGGTGGATCATCTTTCACACGCCTTTATGCCGTTTCATCCACCGAAATTACCGGAAGTTCCGGAGTCGGATTTTGAGTTATATAAACATGTGGTGTCGCGCACGTACCAGTTCCATGATCTCATGCTGGGCCGGCTGTTGCAGCTTGCCGGTCCGGAATCCCACATCATGCTGATTTCCGACCATGGCTTTTACAGTGATCATCTGCGCCCCAGGGCCATTCCAGATGAGCCTTCCGGTCCGACGGTTTGCCATCGACCATTCGGCGTTTTCTGCCTGGCCGGCCCCGGCATCAAAAAGGATCAACGGATCTACGGGGCCGGGATTCTCGATATTGCCCCGACCATTCTGACCATGTATGGATTGCCGGTCGGCCGGGATATGGACGGAAAAGCCCTGGTTCAAAGCTTTGAAGAACCGCCTCAGGTTCAGTCCATCGAATCGTGGGAGCTTGTCCCAGGCGAAGCCGGCATGCACCCGGCGGAGCGCCGCCGTGATCCGCTGGAAGTGCAGGCGGCGCTCGATCAGCTTGTGGCACTGGGATATCTGGCTCCGATGGATCAGGATAAAAGCAAAGCCGTACTGATCGCCACGCAGGAAATCCAATATAACCTTGCGATTGTCCACCTTAGCGCAGGCCATCCGCAGGCCGCTGTGCCCCTGCTGGAAAGGCTCGCCGTCGAATTACCTCTGCGCCCCCGCATCCGTCTGCTGCTGGCTCAGTGTCACCAGCGCTTAAATAATCACGCCGAAGCGCGGCGAATTGTGGAAAGTATTATTTCCGATAAACAGGATAGTCCCTTGGCCCATCTCCTCCTGGGATCACTGTTGTTCACCGAAGGTAAACCTGCGGCAGCGATCCGTCACCTGCAACAAGCTGAAAACGCCGATCCACGTTTGCCCGGCCTGCATTGCACCATCGGGAGCGCCTACTGCCGCCGGCGAATGTGGACAGCGGCTCGCCGCGCTTTCCAAAAGGCCCTTCAAATAGACGGCGACAGCCCGATTGCTCACGAAGGTATGGCCCGCTGTTATCTGGCCAGGCGGCAATGGCGGCAAGCCGCCGAAGCGGCACTGCGCGCTGTCGGACTTATGCACTGCTACCCGGCTGCCCATTACGACTTGGGATTGGCACTTATAAGGCTCAATAAGATTGATCGGGCTATACAGGCATTAGAAACATGTCTATATTTCAATCCAGAACATGTGCGGGCCAACATGTGGCTGGGCCGCATTTTGTTGCGCGTGCGTCATGACCAAACCAAAGCTGAGTATTATTTCCAACAAGCGGCAAAGTACGCCAAAGTGCACGCCGGCAGGCCCCATCCCTAGCCGGCTGGGCCCCTCCAGCCGCGGCTAATCCAAAAAGTTATCAGGAGCCTCTTTCCCGATCCTTACGTGGTCAACCGTAGTGGTACCGCCAGCCACCGCGTCGAGAGCACCCGCTTAACCTTGACCGCGAACCCCCTCATCAGGAAGTTGAGTTATAATAACGGCACCCTCACGGTGCCGGTGCCGTAGAGCGGTGGGCGCCCGAACGAAGGAGTTACGCCACCATGGGCAAGCACAGCCACACGCTACCGGTCATATTCATACTCGCCGCCCTTGTCGGCGGCAGCCTCGCGTGGGGATCGTCGCGCGCCACGTCCGCGGCCGCGCCGGCCAATACATGGGCCAGATTTGCCCGCAGGC
>JAKAYZ010000390.1:0-1323 GCA_021816165.1 Planctomycetota bacterium
GTGTGCCCGTCTGCAAGGTGCCCCCGATTGTTATCGCGTCGATGGTATTCCATTAAACCAGGCTCTCTTTGGTTTCGGCGATGCAGTTTGCATACCTGCGGTTGAATGGATTGTCGACAATTATTTAACACCGCTGGCGTATCAACTTTCCGATTGCGAAAAGCCCACAGGAATTAAATGCGATGCGTGAGGCCGGCGGCGATACCTTCCAAGGCTGGATGGACCAATACATGGCCACGGGTACACGCGATGTACCGGCGAGGCTGCTGGCACTTCTTGGCCTCCTGGAACGGTTGCGCGAAACCCCGAAGCTGGTTTTGAAGCAGCACTTGGCAAAAAGTGGCATGCAATTGCTCGACCACAACCGCTATGTTGAAACGGCAATTTCCCGATTCAAAGTAAGTTCACCAGTGCAGGAAATGGGAAGGCGCTCCAGCAACCTGCACGCGTGGGCAGAAGCCCTGTTCGATTGGCTTCGTAGCGCCGGTTTCCACGAAGACCAACTCGCGGCAAATGTGGAGTTACTCACCCATATGCAGACCCAGGCGTCGGCTCGCCTGGCACAAATTGGCGAAAGCGCGCCATTGATCGTACGGTACGACAAGGGCACAGCCGTGGCTGTCATAGCAGATTTACTCGATCAGGCCCAGAGCAAACGACGCGCAAAGGACGTCGCCGAGTATCTCGTTGGGGCAAAGCTGCAACTGAGGTTCGGGGAGCGGTGCGTCACTCCCAAAAACGTTAATACGCCGAGCGGAACAAACCTGGCGGATTTCCGCGTCGGCAACACGGCAATCGAGGTAACGATAGCGGAGCGGCCGGACAGGGCTCACATGGACCAACTCGCGACCATAATCTCGGACACTCGCCTGGAAGTGTGGTTCCTGACGCGCCAATCTGCCAGGGCGCTTTGGCAGGCGGAGATCGATAAAAAATTTGGGGTCAGGGCGGGCCGCATTGCGGTGGTCGACATCGAATCGTTCGTGGGGCAGAACATTACCGAGATGGGGCGTTTTCAAGAGCAGGGTGTCCGCGAACAACTCTCCCGTCTGTTCAGGCAGTATTCGCGTAGTTGGCTCCCCTCCGCCGGGGCCGCCGGCTTGCAGATTAAAAGCAGGGAAGATTCAGGGTAGCCATTCAGCGGCTGTCTGATAATTTAATAAAATATAATTATCGTGTGAAAAGAAATTCCTACCTCAATGGCCTCACGGATGGCCACGCCGGACTCGCCCTGACGGGAATGTTTTCATCCTTGGTGGTCACGACCAGGAAGGTATGCCTTTTATGCCGCCATCGCGTTACCATCCCGATGAATGTTAGCAA
>JAKAYZ010000390.1:1333-3397 GCA_021816165.1 Planctomycetota bacterium
AAATTCCTACCTCAATGGCCTCACGGATGGGCAACGGTTGTTTATTAAGCGTCAGACTCCTCCCGCGAGGCATAGCGTCCATCCCATCAATTTGGCAGCATTCCCCCAGCGCGTTACCATCCCGATGAATGGTAGCAATGTCTCTTGGGGTGCCAAATGGTCGGCTTTCTAACGCATCTTCACCAAAGAAAAAAGCTGGTTGCCGTCGGTTCCGCCGTCGGCATCACGGCAGTGGTGGTGGTGATAGCATCCGTGGCCGGCCTCTGTGTTTGGGCAAATCGGCCGGATCCCGGCGACAAGTTGGTTATGACCGGGCCGGGCTACCGCCTCTGGTGGCACCCGCTACCGCCTGCGGCCGAGCAGGTTCTTAAAACGATGGGAATCGCGTCCCACGTGGCGTGCTTCCGGATCACCATGAAACCACATCGCAAATGCTTCATGACTGTCTGGCAGGAAACTTGGAATTCCCATGCCTCCAAGGGCCCGATCTCTGTGCTAAACCTCAGCAGCACTCAGGTTAGAAGCGGCGCGATCATCACGATTGTGGCACCAAGCCGCCGCTATCCGTCCATCCTGACTGATGCACGCTGGCGATCCAACCGCGGCACCGTGGAAACATTCATGAGGTGCCCGTATCGGGCCAAGCCTAATAAGGATGGATCGGCCATTTTTTCCAGTGACGGCAATTTCGCCTTGAACACTCGGGCAATGCGGGGACTTTACCCGGCGGCGTGGCAGGGAAAGGTGCAGGCGATTCCCGTTTTTGACAAATCCTGGGGCGGCAGCATGCTCACACAGATGCCCTTGCTCCTTGGCAATCCGACGAATAACCCGATTCTTTCGGACCTGCCACAGGGAACCAAGCCCCCCTCACACGAGTATGAGACGGTCACCTACCTGCAAATAAGCGCCAGCGCCTCGTACCCGCCGCAGCCAAGGCTGCGCAACGGCCGGCTGGTTTTTGTGGCCCCATGACGCCCGCGGGGGGTAGGGTGGTGTATGCCCGGTGAATATGCCTTTCCAGTTATTGAGCAATCATTAATGATTTATAAGCGCTGGAAGAATGGCGAAGACATCAACCGTCTGCTGCACGTGGCCTAAGGCCGCCAATACCGCATCCATTAAAACCGCCGAGTGACGCGGCTGCCCGCAGGTGCCCATCATCATGACCGCCCGGCAGCGGCCACTAACTCTATTCTGATATTGGCAACCGGGGTAACGCCGCAACGGGGCCGCAGGCCCGCCAGAGCGGCATCCATCAGCGGCGAGCAAAAACGCCAAGCGAATCATTGGGCCGGCAGGTCCAAAAACCATTGAAGGTGCGGATCCCTCAGGTGCTCCTTGACCGCCTGCGCAGCTTCCACGACATCGGCGTGGTCCGCCCGCAGCTTGGCGAAGTCCTCCTGTACTTGGCGGATGCTGTTGCGGAGCCTTTGGTCCAGCAGGAACGACGGGGGGTCCCCGAACGCTCGCAAAGCGGTGATCGCTTCCGACATCGTATTAAGGGAAATCTGAAAATCCTCGGCAAGAAAAAACAGGTGGCACGCCCCGAGCAGCTCGATGGCGGACAGAATAATGGTGCCCTTTTTTTTGCCTCCCTCATCCACGCCACCCTGGACGGGCCGCGAGGGAAGAAGTCCGCTCAAAAAGATGTTTAGGCCCCTGGCGAGGAGCAGCGTACCACCGGCGAAGTGGTGGATTTTCCCAAGCTCCCGCTGTGTTTCCTGCCGGACCCTCTCCATGGCCGCTTGCTGTTGCTCGATAACTTGTTTGATTGATGCCGCATCAGTGTCAATCCTTTCGTGCAGTGCTTTGAGGTTGTGCCGAGGTATGAAATAGCCAAAAACTGCGGCGACGAAGGCATAAAGAACCGTCATGCCGATGAACATTTCCCCGTAGAACCACTCAACTTGGTTCGTAAGGTAATGGATATAGTGGGTATCGGGCACTGGTGACGGGGCGGCCGGTACCAACGTGGCCAATTCGGTAGCGATGTGAATCACTGTCGGCTCCATCTTAATTTGGCAGACATTCGGCGGGTGCTGCGAAACCTACCTGCATCCG
>JAKAYZ010000391.1 GCA_021816165.1 Planctomycetota bacterium
CGGCAAGCATTTCAATCTGTGCAGCAACCGCTACTTCACTGAAGATGTGTTTCGGGCATGGCAGGCGATAACGATGGCCCATGGACGGCTCCTTATCTGGCTAAAGCGGCGCGGCAGATTCCATGCGTCATTATAGCCAAACACTCCATGTGCCTGCCAAGAGGTGATAGATCGCATCGGGGGCAGGCTGGCGGATCGCCCCGCCACGATGTGTGGCTGCCGCAGAACGTCGGCACGCGGCATCATTTGCGCATTGGCGCATTTAACGTAGCGTATGGTAAAATACGGGCAGGTAAACGACATCCACCGGCGCAGCATGGGACGCGGCGCAGCTTGGTTCACGGACGGTTGGTGCACATGGCTAAAATTATTACATGTTTATTGGCATTTATGCTGATAGCCGCGGTGCTGTTTTCCATTCGCACCCGGCGTCTGGATGTAAGCAGCAACTGCGCCGAATTGACACATCGTATTGCGCAGGAAACCCACAAGCTGTGGGACCAGCAGGTGCTTATCGCTAAACACGCTAATCCCGAGGCACTGAATCGGGAACTTAAAGCCCTGACGGCGGCTACGACCACAGCAACAGCGCCGGCGACTTCGAGGCCCGGATCATCAGTGACCGGCGAAGGCGTGGTGGTGCCGCAGCCGATCACTGCAGCACAAGCGAAACAAGGGCAATGATTGGGAGTATCAGACATGGATGAAAGACGCTCCGGTGCATCCGATGCACAGCAATACCTGAAGCGGGCCAATTGGATTGGCTCAGCGGCGCTGGCCGTCACACTGTTAATCCTCATAGGATTGGTAGGGCGTGTGGCGTGGCTTCAGACGCATGTCACACGCGGCGACATTGTCGCGCTGAAAAACCAGCATCAGGTTGCGGTCAGTGTTATGTCACGACGGGCACCGATATACACGGCGGATTCCACGTTGGTGGCCGGCAGCGTGCGTATGTACAACCTGTTTGCTGATCCGGGCTATATTTTTGATCCCAAAGGGAAACTTAATGCGTTAAACGGCGCGGAACTGCAAAAATCGCAATTGATCATGGCCCGGACTATGGGAAAATTACTCAACGAAAGCCCACGAGCTTTTTTGGTCTGGCTGCATTCCCGCCTTTATTACCCCTCGGGTCGCCTGTGCCGTTTCGTCTGGCTTAAGCGGATGGCATCGCGGCGGTTTTACGATCGCTATCAAAAAGCGCAGCACCGCTTAATCCGGCTGTCCCGGTTGGCCATGCGGCACGGACAAAACAATAAAGAGTTGGAGTACTACCACGCACTCGGTGGCATCGGTTTTATTCGTACCACCAAGCGCGTTTACCCGCTTGGAGATTTTGCCGGCCAGGTGATCGGGTTTGCCAATTCCAACCATGGCCTCCAGGGATTGGAGTCGCAGCTCAATTCACTACTTGTCGGCCGCAACGGCCGCCTTGCATACGTGAAAGATGCCGCCCAGCGAGCCTTATGGATCAAACGTAACGGTTACCGACCTCCGAGCGACGGTATGCGGGTGTGGTTGACCATCAACAGCGTCATCCAGGATGCAGCCCAGAAAAATCTGGATAAAGCGTGTAGGCATTTCAAGGCCCACAGTGGCGTTGCCATTATCATGAACCCGTTCAATGGCGATATATTGGCCATGGCCAATTATCCAACGCTTAATCCCAACGATTATCTGAAAACGCCACCGCAATTCTGGCGTAATCGGGCAGTCACCGATCCGTATGAACCGGGATCAGTATTTAAGCCGTTCAACCTGGGCTGGGCCTTTCTCCATCATGTGGTAAATTTGCGCGATGTATTTTTCTGCTATCACGGCTATTACCGGGATCCGACCGGCCGGGTGATTAAGGATGTCGGTGGCTGGGGTTATTTGACGGTGGAAAAAATATTGGTTTATTCCAGCAACATCGGCATGACGCAAATCGGCTGGAAGATGGGCAAACAACTTCTGTATCAGGGAATCAACACATTCGGTTTCGGCCATGTCACTGGGTGCATCCTGCCCGGCGAGTCGCCCGGCATTGTCCGACCGCTGTCTGAATGGACCCAAAATACCCTCACGTCGGCCTCTTTTGGTTACGGTATCGCGGTGACACCGCTGCAAATAGCGCGGGCATTTTGCGTTTTCGCTAACGGCGGTTACCTGCCGACACCGCAGATAGTCAAGGCGATCGAAGTAAAGCCCGGCCACGTAAAAACCTGGGCACAGGTTGCCGGGCCGCAACCCATGAAAAAAATATTACCTTCCCACATCTGCCATGAATTGATTGGTGCCATGGAGCAGGTTATGGTGCAGGGGACCGGTCAGTATGCGATTTCACCTTACTATCAGCTTTACGGCAAAACGGGTACCGCCAATCTGGCGGTCGCCGGCGGGGATGGTTATCACCACCATGAGTACAATGCCACCTTCATTTGCGGTGGCCCGGCACCATCGCCCCGACTTATCTGCGTAGTGGCCGTCAACCGCCCCGATCCGACACTCGGGCACTACGGCGGAACCGTGGCCGGCCCGGCCTGTTCTAAAATGATCACGTCCGCGTTGCGTTATTTACAGGTTCCACCCGATCAGGGACCGAAAACCGATCCATGGTGGGGCAAGGAGAGCGAACTGGCGAAGATGAAGGGGTTGAGTCATTAGTTCGAGGCGCTTGCAGGAAAGGATGTCCAATGCCCATTGGCCTGAGTGATTTGCTTGCCGCTGATTCGCTGAGTCTGCCCGGCGAACCAGCGACCCCGGGCAATCGGCCTGATATTGCCGTCACCGGTATTACTGATGATTCGCGCCAGGTAAAGCCCGGATATCTGTTTGTCGCCCGCAGCGGCTTTAAGCTCAACGGCCATGACTTTATTCCCCAGGCGGTCGCCAATGGTGCCGCCGCCATTCTCACCGATCGCGCACCTGTCCCTTCCGTTAATGTGCCGGTCATTATTGCCGATCAACTCTCCTCGGCCGCCGGAAAATTGGCCCATCGTTTTTGGGCAGATCCCTCACTGAAAATGCGTGTGATGGCCGTCACCGGCACCAACGGGAAAACCACCATCGCCTATTTAACCCGCAGTTTATTCAAGGCCATGGGCGTCAACTGCGGACTCATTGGCACGGTGGAAATTGATGATGGCGTCAGGCGGCTACCAAGCCCCATGACTACACCAGGTGCCATTGAACTTGCCCGGCAATTGGCGCTCATGCAACGCAACGGCCTCGAAGCGGTTGCCATGGAGGCCAGCAGTCATGCGCTTGATCAGGATCGGCTGGCCGGTGTACGTGTAAGCGTCGGAATGTTCTCGAATTTAACCGGTGACCACCTCGACTATCACCTCACCATGGACCGCTATGCCGCCGCCAAGGCTCGCCTGTTTACGGCCCTC
>JAKAYZ010000392.1 GCA_021816165.1 Planctomycetota bacterium
ATTGAGGCAGCCAAGGCCCCTGCGTTGCGGACGAATAGTTGGCCCCGGACACAAGTCATAAACCAAAGTCCTTCACTCATGCACCGGCTTTGACCGCCAGCGGCCAGATGGCCGTGATGGTAATGGCATTACCGGAGCGAATCACGCCGAACATGGCCGTCGGCGGCGTAACGCCAAAAAGGGTCATCTTGAGCTTGATCTTCGTGGTGATGCTCAAGCCCCCGCCGGGGGTTGGCGTGGCGGTCAGAACCAAGGATACCGTTTTCGTTACGCCGGCAACTCGCAGGGCTCCGGTGGTGTTGAAGACCGCGGCGGCTGTGGCATTTGTCGGCCGCGTCAGCAAATGCGCCTTGATAAGCTCGTATGTGATCAGCGCATGGTGTTTAAGATCCAACGCACTGTACATCGTGTCATCCATGCCGCCGCCTTCGCTGCTTTTGATCGATTTAACCGCAATAACCAGGTTAATGGATTGCAGTTTGAGGGCGGCCTTACTGCGGCCCGTCCATTTTCCGGAGAAAACGGCGTTCCCCGTCAGGGCGGTAGTTTTGGCGGTCCAGTCGTGCAAGGTGGAGGTGCCGTTGATTACCAGGCTGCCGCCTGCTGCGGCCGTGTATTGCCGTGTTCCTGCGGCAGTTGCCGTAGCGGCAGATGTGGCCAGCATCAGCGCGCCGAATATCAAGGCCATTCCAGCGTGCCAGAGGCCCCACCGGGCCGCCTGAAGACGGCCCGGCGAAGCCGGAGACTTTTTATAAAACATAAACATGATTCAACTCCGATTAAAATCCAAATGAAACTTCCATGACCACGCCATTGAAGCCAGGCCCCATTTCCGCTACAGCGCCGTCCACTACACCGGTGTTGGAACCGAAGGCGTGATACTGTTCCTGCACGTATTCGAGCTTGGTGAGAATGCTTTTGGTCAGCCAATATCCGGCACCCACCTGTATGCGATCCACCCAGCCGTTGGTGTCTACGCCATTAACCGCACCGGCAAAGGCGTAACTGTATTGGGCTGCCAGGTACAGAGCCGGATTGATGTGATACACCACATTGGATGAGCCATACAGCCAGCGCTCCGCCGGCGTTCCTCTGCCGGTCTGGTTGGCCTCGCCATCCTGCGTCCAGCCGACGTAGCTATAGCTTTCAAAGGGCCATTTCTCGTAGGTGATATCGCCCTGAGTGGCAAAAACGCGGTGACCGGCCTGCGGCGCGATCTGCCCGTCATCGTCGGTGATAATGGTGTCGCTGGGGCCGTAGCCGAAGAGGTTATTGTATGGTTCCCCGCTCCGGGTGGCCGCATACAGATCAGACACATCGGTCGAATCGCCCATATCAGCGTAGTAGACCGATGCCGAGAGCCGCAGGTTCTTGGTAGGATAACCCCAGATTTTTCCATGGAATCCTGGTCCTGCACCGTAATCATAGTGACCGGTGGTGCTGCCGTTGGACACGCCGAACAGCCAGTAAACCGGCCCTTTGACGCTGTACACTTCGCCGCCAATTTCTTCGGTGCTCGGGTCCACCAGCGGGTTGCCGATTAACGGGTTGTTCTGCACCCACGCATTCTTGGACCGATGATAATTGTTATCACCGAAGTCAATGTCAAACGCCCCGACCTTCACGTTGATGTAATCCATAAGCGCATTGATCGGGCTATTATGAGAAACGCCGGGAAATTGTTTAAACACCAGCCAGCCCTCGTCGCCGTAGGTGGTGCTGGGGTGTCCCGGTGTGGCGATATAAAAATCAGCAAACATGTCGAATTCGTGCGGTATGGTGGCTAAGAACGACAAATTAGCGTACGGGGTCTGAAAATTTGGATTCAGGCCTCTGGACGGCTGAAGATTGTATTCCTGCAGCGCCTGAACACGTCCCAGCGTCCAGAAACCCATGTACAACTGCATATTCCCATACTGCGCGATCTGCATGTGCATGTCCGGCCGCATGTGGTCGGGATTTTCATCCTTAAATGGCGAGAGATATTCATCTTTGGTCGGCGGAGCAAAGAGATTGGCAACCGTGTCGTCGATGGTGTTTGACGAGCCGGTGCCTTGCGTGGCGGCCACGTTCTGGCTTTTGGCCACAACGTTGTTATACAAATGTTGCACCGCTTCATTAGTGGCCTGCTGACTTGTGGCATTGACTTTGGCCTGCGCGGCTTTGAGTTTGGCCTGGCGCTTTTTCAGGGCGGCCTGTTGTCTTTTTATGGCCGCCTCCTGCCGTTTCAGCCTCGCCTGTTGGCCTTTGATGGCCGCTACGTCCTTGGATACTGTCGACAACTCCTTCTGCACCTGTTGGTACTTCTGCTGAAGGTTTTGATAATCCTGGGCAGTCGGTGCGGTGGCGTCCGCTCCCCAGGTTGCCGCTACCGGCATCAGGGCCATGGCCGCCGCGATGGCGACCAACTTCCAGGTTGTGTGTTCTCGTTTCATGGCTTGGTTCCTTTCCTAAAAAGCCACCCCGCCCGGAGCCGTGTACCCCCACCGCCACAACGCATCGGGCGATATTGTGACACTTTTCACAAACTATGACGACAACCGTTGTACGCCACAGCGTTTCACTGTTCCAAGCATGGCACACAAGCCGCAGTGACAAAATAGGGAAAGTGCCGCAATATGCGGTAGGAATATGAACGTGTTGCGCGATAAGAAATTGACCTATTTATCGCCGCAAAATACTCTTTATATGGGGTGTAAAAGAGCAGCAGGAGTTGCCGTAAAAGGTCTGTTGAATTTACAAATCATATTATCCCGATGCGCTTCAGAAATTCGGCTTCATCGATGACTTCCACGCCCAGCTTGCGGGCCTTTGCCAGTTTGCTGCCGGCATCTTCGCCGGCCACCAGCAGATGGGTATTTTTGCTTACGCTGTCACCGGCTTTTCCGCCGAGCGATTCAATAAGGCTTTGGATCTCATGTCGGTCGTAGCGCTGCAATTTACCGGTGACCACCACTATTTTTCCCGCCAGCGGGCCGCCGGTTGGCCGCACGCGGGCGGGCGTGGTTTTCACACCCAGTTGCTCCAATTCGCGCAGCAATTCGATCCCGCCAAGCTCATGCAGGAAGCGGTGCAGGCTTTGCGCCACAACTTCTCCTACGCCTTCCACAGCTTCAAAATCATTGATGGACGCATTGGCAAGGGAATCCAAGGTAGAAAAGTGTCCCGCAATATCTTCCGCCGTCCGCACGCCCACGTGCAAAATTCCCAGTCCCCCCAGCAGGCGTTCCAGTCCGCGGCTTTTGCTATCCGCAATCGCCGCGATCAGAGTTGCCGCTGATTTTTCACCCATACGGTCCAGGCCTATGAGATCCGTCAGAGTCAGGCGGTATAAATCGGGCAGAGTTTTTACCAGCCCTTTGCCGATAA
>JAKAYZ010000393.1 GCA_021816165.1 Planctomycetota bacterium
TAACGGCTGACGAAAAGTTTGCCTCGCTTGGCGGTCTTATCTGTCTGATCTTTTCTGATCAAACCCTGTTTGACGATTCAGCCTCCTTTCATCTGCTGAGGACTCATCTACCAATATTATCGCATGGAGGTGGGTGCGAGGGCAAGTGAAAACATGCAAATATGTAAGTCAATTAAAAACATGCAGTTGTAATTGCGTTTCTGCCTTTGCAAGGTATCCCGTGGTCACCCTGTGGCAATTTATGATTCTTTGGTGACGGCCGACATCGCCGCCGGCCCATCCGCAGGGCGTTCATTGGCGTCATCAATACGGGCGAAAATCATGCGCCCGGCGGAAGTCTGCACCGCATTGGTTACCGTCACGCGAACCACCGACCCCATCCGCTGCCGCGCGCCCTCCACCACCACCATCGTTCCGTCATCGAGATAGCCAACGGCCTGTTGCGGGCCTTCGCCCGGTTTGATCACCCTTACTTCAAGCCCCTCTCCCGGCAGCACCACCGGTTTTACTGCCTTGGCCAAGTCGTTGAGATTTAATACCTGTACGCCTTGGAGCGCTGCAACCTTATTAAGATTAAAATCATTGGTAATGATGCGGCCATTTTCCTGTTTCGCCAGCAGCAACAGCTTTTGGTCAACGCCCTGGGCACCGCTCTCCCCGAGCAGTGTGCCGTCCCAAATGTGCAGGTCGATACGCCCAAGGGATTGCAATTTTTGCAGCACATCAAGGCCGCGCTTTCCCCGGCTGCGCTTGAGTTTGTCGCCGGAGTCCGCCACGGTTTGAAGTTCATTAAGCACGAAGCGCGGAACCAGGATGCGGCTCTCGAAAATTCCAGTGGCGGCCACGTCGGCAATCCGGCCGTCGATGATCACACTGGTATCGAGGATAAAGGGGCGCGATCCGCGTGTGGCCCGGGTGAATTCGACATAGGGCACCACAAACCGAAAATCATCCTTGGTCTGGAGAATGAGCGAAACGCTTAAATAACACACCACCAGCCCCAGCAGCAATTTGGTGCCGGTGATGACCGGATATGAAAGAAAGGGGAAAAAAGTATTAAAAAACTGCGCCAGCAGATTGTCCAGCGCCACGGTGACCAGCATTCCGACCAGAATGCCGAGAAACAGCCCGGCAATGGCGGAGAGATTTTTGCGCTTAATGAGGTAATCGACGATAATGATGCCGAAAGCCAGCACCACGCAGATCACCATCAGGACGTAGGGCCAGTTATCGCCCGAACTGACGCTCTGCGACAAAAATGAGACGGCCACCACCGCCACCAGCAGAACAAAGACCGCGCGTATTAAACTAAGAATCATCTTCCCGACCTGCCAAAAACTGGAATGTGTCGCATGGGCGGGCCACCCCCACGTCCCCGTCCGTCCATCTCACGCCGGGGCATGCCTCACATACCAGTGTCAATTATTCGCGGTCCAGACCGATGATTGGTAGCCTGTCCTAAACGCCATTATCATCCCGACTGACCACTCAAACGCTATTGTACCGGAATTTATAAACCGCGCTATCTCTCCGGTGTTGGCCTGTGCCTGACCTCCAGCCGGCTTTGCCCGCCTGTCGGCATCGGGTTGCAGGCAATAATCCGCGATAGTACACTATTGTGCTTGGCTGAATTCGGGGCACGGTGTACCTGCTTCGGATGCAGCGATTGGGTGCCGCGTTAGTCGGCCCGGGCGAAATGATTAAATCGCCCCACATGTGGCGATCATTGCCTTTGGCCGGTTGGTGTCGGGTATGGCTCACGGCTGGTGAAATGGCAAAGATGTTTTGCATCGCTGCTGTAGCTCAGTTGGTAGAGCGCGTCCTTGGTAAGGACGAGGTCATGGGTTCAAGTCCCATCAGTAGCTGTCGGCTTAGCGGATAGCCCGCGCGGCCGCATGATCGCGGGGCAAGCCCTTGGCTCAAGGTAAGGGCCTGCGGCGAAGGTCAGGCAATCCACCCGGGTGTCTGGTGGAACGGGCTTGGCTGCTGGGCCAAAAATGATGGCTGATGCCCTGTCCCAACATCCGTAATGTCGGTGGACGGGCATTCTTGACTTGGTTGTTGGTTGGGCGGTTACTGCCGCTTGGATGGTAAAATCAGGAAGTTTTTAACCGTAGGAGGTTTATTCTCATGGCTAAGGGCGTATTTGAACGTAAAAAGCCCCACGTAAACGTTGGCACCATCGGTCATATCGACCATGGCAAAACCACCCTCACCGCCGCACTTACAACCGTGCTGGCGCAAAAGGGTCTCGCTTCGGCAGTCTCGTATGACTCCGTGGCTAAGGCCTCGGAAAAGCAGGGCCGTCGCGATCCATCCAAAATCGTGACCATTGCTGTGTCGCACGTCGAATATGAATCCGACAAGCGGCACTATGCCCACATCGATTGCCCCGGTCACGCCGACTTCGTCAAGAACATGATTACTGGCGCCGCCCAGATGGATGGCGCAATTCTGGTGGTTTCCGCGGTGGACGGCCCCATGCCTCAAACCCGCGAGCACGTATTGCTGGCTCGTCAGGTAAATGTGCCCCGGATCGTGGTATTCCTCAACAAGGTGGACCTGGTTGATGACCCCGAACTTCTCGAACTTGTCGAGTTGGAGATTCGGGAATTGCTCAGCAAGTACAAGTTCCCCGGCGACGAAGTGCCGGTTATCCGTGGCGCGGCTGTCAACGCCTTGAAGAATCCCACCGATGCCGCTGCCATCGAGCCTATCATGAAGCTTGTTGAGGCCCTCGACACCTACATCCCCGAACCGGTTCGCGAGGTCGATAAGCCGTTCCTCATGCCCATTGAAGACGTATTCTCCATCAAGGGACGTGGTACCGTCGGGACCGGGCGTGTAGAGCGTGGTACCATCAAGGTAAATGATGAAGTTGAAATTGTCGGTTTGAAAAAAGAATCCAAAAAGACCGTTGTCACCGGTGTGGAAATGTTCCAGAAGACTCTGGATCAGGCCATTCCAGGAGACAATGTCGGTCTTCTGCTTCGCGGTGTGGAAAAAGAGGAATTGGAGCGCGGACAGGTTCTGGCCAAGCCCGGTTCCATTACCCCGCATACCAAGTTTGAAGCGGAAATTTACGTGCTCACCAAGGATGAAGGTGGTCGTCATACCGCATTCTTCAAGGGGTATCGGCCACAGTTCTATTTCCGCACCACTGATGTGACTGGTTCGCTTGAACCGGCAAACGGTGCTGAAATGGTCATGCCGGGCGACAATGTTAAAATCACCGTCGATCTCGGTGACTGCCCCATCGCCATGGAGCAGGGCGTGCGGTTCGCCATCCGCGAGGGTGGCCGTACCGTTGGTGCCGGTGTGGTAACCAAAATCATCGCCTGATGATCGGAAAACCCTATATTAT
>JAKAYZ010000394.1 GCA_021816165.1 Planctomycetota bacterium
GGGGGCTATTGCGCGCTAAACGTGATAAATACAAAAACAGTGGACCGTGACACCCCCAACTGGCACCACCAGACCCCATTTGACTAAAACCTATGAAATATCCGGGCTAAGAGCTCGACGAGGGTAAAGCCCTGTGCAATCCTGTTTCTGTATTCAAATCTGTAGCCTGTAAATATTCGACGAATATTCATTTACAAAGCCTGCCTTTCATATCAAACACTAAACGCAGCCATCTGCACCACCCAACGGAACATCAGCTCCATGCGAAGAGCACGCTGCGATCCCGCTGACGGCTGCTACCTGCAACCGCACATCTTTTATTTGCTATCTCTCAACCGACTTGCACGTCCCGACGCACCCCGGACAGACCATCCCGAGCGCACATCCTCTACCATCGCATCGTTAGCGGCCGCCAGCAATTGCCAACGCCAGTTACTATAGCTGGGGCCTTTGCCGGCGACACTTGAGAGTATACCTTTTATTTTTTTTATTTCAAGTGCTTAGTATAACTTTTTTCTAAAGCTCACCTACCTTGGTGGCCGATTAGCGCCCGGTGAATAAAATACGCCAAAAAACACGCAATGGCAGTGTTTTTTATAGGTAGCACCACCACGCCACGCACCGGCGATATGGCGTAAATTAAAATTGTTGATATATTTAATTATGACAAAATTGCAATATCAATGGTGTAGCGATGGCCACCATGGGCGAGGAGTCCCTGTTATTACTCGGAGAGAATCCTAGACGCCGGTTGACGCACGCAGCACCAAGCTGCAGGCGATGGATAACGTGGTGGCGGGGATATCGGGGCGGTCTATGCGGTGTTGCATCAAAGCCGCTGCATGAAATGCCATCGCGTCCGGCGACTGCCGCACCGTGGTGAGCGGCACAGAGAGTAAACCGGCCGTGGCGGTATCGTCAAAGCCGGTGAGTTTTAGGCGATGTGGAATCGCTATGCCATCCGCCAGAAGGGTGCGCAGCACTTTAGCAGCGGTCATATCATTGACGCACGCAATTGCATCGGGATTGAAGTCGGATATGAGTTGCCGCAATTTCGGTCGGTCATCGCCGTCGCCGGATGCCACTTCTAAGACAGCGTCCGGCTGTGATCGCACGGCATTGGCCACACCTTGCATGCGTGCCTCGGCCGTGGGATGTTCGCGATTGTCGCTGAAAAACAGTATTCGTCGGCAGCCACGATCCAGCAAGTGCGTGCCGACCAGGAAACCGCCAAGCTCATTATCACTCCCGACCAAATCAAAGGGGCTGCGGTCGTAAAGCTTGTGGATGTCTCGATCCAGCAGAACCAAGGCGGCTCTCCGTTTCATGCAATCTGAGGCGATGAGTTCATTGATTTGCGCACACCCGAGATGAATGGGCAGCGGCAAATAAAAAAGACCCTTTATCTGGCCGTGCCAGAGGTTGTCAATGATCGCACGCGCTTTTTCAATTGATGCATCTTCCGGCATTTCGTAAAACAGAAGTTGCCAGCTTCTTTTCTGCGCCTCACGCTGCAGCGATTGATGAACGGTGGCAAAAATACTTCCAGGCTCAAGGGGTGGAAAAATCAGGCCTATACCCGTGAGATTGGACCGAGCAGGTTCCGCGACAAAACTGCCCGAGCCTCGTCTGCGCCTGACGACACCAATAGCCTGCAAATCGCGTAAGGCCCGCACGATCGTGATTCGCGAGAAGTTGAACCTCTGCATCAGGTCGGACTCGGTGGGCAATTTTCCGCCGGCCGGAAACTCCCCCCGTCGTATCGCACGCAGTAAGGTATCGTACACTTCACGGTATTTGGGGTGTCCGGCAACTTTCTTCGATGCAGGAACCAGTTTACTGGATTGCTGCCCGGTCTTTTTCGACATTTCGCTATCCAATGTCCTCTAAACGCCAACAGGTGCGGCACTATTGTCCCGCATTCGATCTTTTTGGCAAACGCTTTGATTATATTACAAATTATTGATCAATGCAGCCGCATCCCCACCGGCGGGCGGAGGAGCACAAATAGGATTCTTGTGCCCATCGTCCAGCACCACCGAATAATGCGGGTATTCCGCGCAAAATTTATTTATCGAGCGCGTCGCCGGGGCCAACCGATACGTTTGAGTGAGGGCGTGGCAATTTTTTCCGGGCGGAAATGAAATTGCCGGAGAATAGATAACTGGCGGCATTTCCCAGTACCTTCCTGAAGCGCCTCGGCGGGTGAGGACACCCTCCCGGGAGTACCCGAAAATGGCCACACCCTTGGGGTGAACACGCCTGCCGCCTAAGTTGACATGTGCTTGCGAATTGCTGCCGGCAGGTACTTAATGATATCGGTGGCCAGAATACCGATGTCGCCAATCTCGTGGGCCGCCAAATCACCCGCCAAACCGTGCACATGGGCACCAAGTAAGGCGGCTTGAGGCGGTGCCAATCCTTGCGCAAGGAAAGTACCGATTACGCCTGAAAGGACATCGCCGCTACCACCGGTCGCCATTGCAGGGTTTCCAGTTCGGTTCGTTGCGAACTGCGATCCGATGGCAACTACCGTATGGGCACCCTTTAATACGACAACACATCCGGTTGCCCGGCTGAGCAGCTCGGCCAACGCAGAACGATCATTGGGCGGTGGTGCCGGCTCAGCCGGCGCAGAAACGGCAGTTGCGACGGGTTCCACATCCAGGGGCACGCCATCGGCAGTGGATGGTTCGTCATCCACCAAACTGCGAACCGTTGGTGCGGATTCCTGCTCTCGTGAGGTGATTTCACTTGCCAATGACGCCCCGCGTTTAGTTACAGCCGCCATCAGCCGCATAAACTCGCCCATGTGGGGTGTAAGCACAATGTTGGACCAATCACGCCGTTGGGGCCACTCGCTGGACTCAAGACCGGCGAGAATATTTAGTGCGTCGGCATCCAATACCATCGGTCCATGATGCCGCTCAATTAAATCTATGACCAGACGCCTCGCGTTGGCAGCTACACCCAGTCCCGGTCCCACCACCAAGGCATCATGACCATCGGCAAATTCAAGAAAAGGCTTGGTGTCTCGCGATGGCAACGGAAAACCTGTGGCCGTCGGACACAAGGCGAGTACATTCAGAAGAATATCCTTCGGCGCGGTAATGCGGCATAGGCCCGCCCCGGCTCGCATGGAGGCATTGGCCGCAAGGGCAGGCGCTCCAACCATCCATTCGCTTCCGCCGATTACCAAGACTTTGCCACAATCCCCTTTATGTGCATCAATTTTTCGCGGGGACATACGGGGTATTTCTATTTTTTCCATGAGCATAGATTATGGCAGGCTGACCTTGGCTTCAAGTACTACTTAGCAAGAATTGTTAATCACCATCTGGGCACCCGCAATCAGTGCG
>JAKAYZ010000395.1 GCA_021816165.1 Planctomycetota bacterium
TTTATCGCCAATCAGCATGGAATCGCACTGGGTATAGTTGCGGGCACCGACGGCATGTTTTAATATTTTTACCAGGCCGCGATAGGTATTCTGGCCAAATCCGGCCGAGATACCTTTGGACACAATTGTGCTGCGGGTGTTCCGGCCGATGTGAATCATTTTGGTGCCGGTATCCGCCTGCTGACGATGGTTGGTCAGCGCGACCGAATAAAATTCGCCCACGCTGTTGTCCCCCTGCAGGATGACGCTGGGATACTTCCAGGTGATGGCCGAGCCCGTTTCAACCTGCGTCCAGGAGATGCGGCTGTTGTTACCGAGGCATTTGCCGCGTTTGGTGACAAAGTTATAGATGCCACCTTTGCCGTCCTTATCGCCGGGATACCAGTTTTGGACGGTTGAATATTTAATACGGGCGTCATCGAGTGCTACAAGTTCCACAACCGCTGCATGAAGTTGGTTTTCATCACGCATCGGGGCGGTGCATCCCTCCAGGTAGCTGACCGAGGCACCTTCTTCCGCGATGATCAGTGTGCGTTCAAACTGACCGGTGTTACGTTCATTGATGCGGAAATAGGTGGACAATTCCATGGGGCATTTCACACCCTTGGGCACATAGCAGAATGATCCGTCGGAAAATACCGCCGAGTTGAGGGTGGCGAAGAAGTTGTCGGAGTAAGGCACCACGGAGCCGAGATACTTCCGCACCAGTTCCGGATGCTTCTGCACCGCTTCAGAAAAGCTGCAGAAGATGATGCCCATTTCGCCGAGTTTTTCCTTGAATGTGGTGGCGACGGAAACGCTGTCGAAGACGGCATCGACGGCCACACCGGCGAAGATTTTCTGTTCATGCAGCGGCACGCCGAGCTTTTCATATGTTTTCAGTAATTCCGGGTCAACTTCATCGAGACTTGCGAGGGTCTTTTTCTTTTTCGGGGCGGAATAGTAGCTGACGGCCTGGTAATCGATGGGGTCAAATTTAACGTTGGGCCAATGCGGTTCGGTCATGGTCTGCCAATGACGAAACGCCTTGAGGCGCCATTCGGTCATAAACGGGGGTTCGTTTTTTAACTGGGAGATTTTTCGGACGGTATCTTCCGAGAGACCTGGAGGCAGGGTATCGGATTCCAAGTCCGTGATAAACCCCCACTTATATTCTTTATTCGCCATGGTTTCAATGGCGGAAGATTCGGTCGGCATGGGCAAACTTCCTCGTGTCAAAACCGCACAAACAGCGACGGCTGCCGGGCATTCGCCGGGCAGAACAGGGCTTTTGCGCGTATATCATGCTAGGGTTGAAGGGGCTTCATGTCAATTGAGACTCAGTCGCAACAATTAAACGGCTGGGGTAGACCCGATGCCACATTAGGTGGACGAGTGGATGCACCGACGCGCGGCGGGAATTGCCGCACGGTATCCGGGCAAGCGCCCGTCGCCCGGCGATGGCGCTAAACATGGCATGCGGGTGTAACGTTCATCAACGTGCGCGCCACGGAGTGCGGCCGCGCCGCGGGAGACGCGCGTGCACAATGCAAACGGGGAGAAATGCAGGCGAATGCGACGTCGCGGCGGGATATCGGTTCCGCAGGCGGGCACGTCCACGCCCAACGCGCGTGCACAATGCACGCGGCTAAATGGGACGGCGGTGGCGGGTTGCGGGTTCACGGTTGACGGCGGCATTATTGGCGACGATGGCGCTAAACATGGGGTACGCGGATGAAAAATGCGCCGGCGCGCGGCAGAAAATGCGGCATCATTGCGGTAAATATTTAATGGCCACGATTTTGGGGGCCGGCGGCGTACCAGTCGTCCCAGCCGGTGTGCTGTATGAACTATCCACAATGGCGACAAACCGCCGCTGGCCTTCCAGAATAAATTCCGGGATGGCCGTCGTCCCCGACGATGTGGTGATGCTGGATTGTGTGGAAAGCATACCCTGAATCGTACCATTATTGCCATAAATTGATTGGTTAGCGTTGTACCAATCAGTATTATTAATGGTGCCGCCACTGGAAACATAATTGGGATTCAGACGGATTGCCTGGACAAGGCCGTAGACGGCGAAGGTATCGCTGTGGACGCAGAAGTTATTGGCGCAGGCGGCCCAAAGGGCATCGCGCTGCACAAAACTGGTGGGTGTTGCGCCACCACTGACGGCCTTTTCGTATTGCTGGTCTTGCAGCCAGGCGTAAAGCAAATCGCCGAGGGATTTGATGTTGTAGCCGACGGTGGTGCTGTAATTGGGCGTGGTTGTCGCCTGTACGGTGGGCGTACCGCCCGGTGCCGACTCGAAGGCCGGCACTTGGGAGTTATTACTTCCAAGCCGATCGCGGTAGGCGATGGTGTCGGCCTCCAGTTGGGCGGTGATCGGCGGGCCTTTGGTGGTTCCAAGGGTGCCGATGGCGGCGTCGTAGATGGCATCGAAAAGCGGCACTTCGCCCGCGGTGTTCACATTGATGCGCCCCGGCGTGCGGGTAAGTAGGTTGGCGTAGGCCACGCCGACAGGCGTGACGGACGGATCATCCGCGCGGGCATTGAGTGAGAACATCGTTAGCACATTCGGTTCCACGGGGCCAGAGGTGGGCATATCGGCGGCGGTCAGGGCTGCGCGCGGATCAAAGGGGAAATCGAAATAAATATCGTAAAGATACCCCTCGTCGGTAACTGGCGTGTAGCCGGGTAGGGTTGGGATGGTCTTGGCGGCGTTGCTGCCGATCTGCCAGGAAACAGGGGCATAGTTCGGCGTCCCCGCGGCTGCCCCCGGGGATTCAATGCTGCATTCCCGGGCAATGCAATTGGCATCGGCCCAGTTGAGAATCTGGTAATTGTTTGCAGCCGTTGGGGCAAAGCTCCCGACCGGGTCGCCGTCGGCGAAGCGGTCGTACAAGGGCAGGCCGGGGGCACCGGAGGCGGCGGCAGCAATCCCGGTGCCGGGTGTGTTGGCCGAGCCGAGACTCACGCCTGCAGAGCTTTGCTGCGGCCTAAGGGTGATCGACGCGCTCTGGCTGGAATCGCATCCCCATTCGCCTGCGGCACGCGAGGCGTCTACGTAGTATGTCCCCGTTGGGTTTGCTCCGCCCGGCGGGCCAACTGTGAATGGCATGGCATCCACCGCGGCAAATCCGGCTGCCACAGCACCGTCGGCCGGAGCGCCGGTACACGGGCGAGTAAGAATGATTTCACCGGAGGTTGGAAAGCTGCTGGCGGATGGACCGGCAACCTTGGTGCCGTTAATCGCCGGCGTTGAGCCGTTGTAAGCCACGAGGAAATGGCTTGCGGTACCGTAGCCGACGATGGTCTGATTGGTGAGGGGAATGGTAACCGCAGCGGTACCTGATGAATTCAG